>JADFGC010000031.1:0-14918 GCA_022567895.1 Nitrososphaerota archaeon | reverse complement strand
AACTCAGGTCAATAGTTGACACATCAAAATCGGCAGAACCAAAGACTGCTACGGGAACGGTGCCTTTGAGCTTCTCACAATTAACGCTGCTTGGGTCACTTCCTGGCTTGATGTCAATGTCAACAGCAATTGGTGGTACAGTGATTGAAACTGTTTGAGTACCAAGAGAAGCACCAGCGCTATCTAGGAAAGTAATAGTACATTGGAACATTCCGGGTACTGTTCCAGCAGGAACAGTTACTGTTTCAGTAAATTGAACAGATGTGCTTCCACCTACACCAGTATGTGATGATGGACTAAAGCTTATACTTAGACCTCCATTACATGATGCACTAGGCGTGATAGTTGTTGTCAGTTGTTGTATTGCAGCAAGTACGGCTGCACCTGCATTTCCTGCAGCTACTGTTGTAAGAACACCGCTTGTTGCTACGGTAATAGCTGTTGCTTGTCCAGTACTATCCAAGCTACCTGTATCGATGGCAACTACTGTAAAGCTACCAGCTGTCAGTGCACTTATTGCAGATGCTTGTGTTGAAATGGTGGTAAGTCCGACTGCTTTGCCTACGCAATTACGAGGATCATGTCCAGGTCGATCACCAAACCAAACTATGATGTTTGAAGTACCGGAACGAAATCCAATTGAGCCATCTGTTGCAACTTTCTCCAAGGCACATAATTGTGCTTCTGGTGAGTCGCCTCCGCCTGAGGCAAACAAGGCATTAATCGCTCCCAGAACAGCAGCTTGATTGGTGGTCATTGATTGTGTTGTTTGATGAGTAATCGAATCAAAAATGTCTTTATATTCACCGACGGCAAACTGAGCAGTTGGCTCAGCAGTAGCAATTTGAGAAAGTATTGAACCCATTGAAGTTTTAACTGAAGTAATTGTCGGCCCCATACTTCCTGTGGAATCTGTTAGAAAGTAGATATCAGGATTTGCGGGAATTGAGCCAGTTGTCACTGTTTTTGTAACAGTAGTAGAACCTCCAGTGGTTGGTATAGTATCACTATGGGTAGTGGGACTTACTGTAGCTGTGGCAGCTATTGGCATTAATAGAAGAATTGTTGCTATTGATGTTATTAGAATAGTTTTTTGAAATGTTGTTTTAGTCATTATTTTTTAAAAAAATCGATCATTTATTAATGTTGTATTAATTTCCACCACTTATGAAATTCATATTCTGATCTATTTTTTTAATTAACTAAGAAAAATGTTATAAGTAACTAAAATAAAAATTAAATTTACGTACAACTTTTTTTTAATTAATTCAAATTTTTTTTTATTTTTCGATCGGAAAAAATTTTGGAAATTATTTGACAAAAGTTTTTGTTACAAATTGTTTTCGCATTATCATATAAAATTGAGTACTAGAATCATGGAATTAAGAATTAGGAAATTCAAAAAATGATAATAATGGATTCTAAAATTCCTTAACCTATGCCCTAACCCTTTTTCTTTTTTATTCTACAACAAATCATAACGTACACTATTCTCTAGTTATACTTGGTTTTTTGTGACTAAGAGGGGGACTGCCTTTTTTTTTACTCTTTGTCAATGAATTCGTTAAGACTTCAAAATCCATTATATGATTACGCAGGCGAAGATTCGAAAATTTTTTTTGGAGTAAATCATGTTTACACACAATCCTCATAATCCTGTATAGATTATACGATGATTGATTCAATGCCAATTTCATTAAGCTTTATAAATAAGAGAACAATTTGTAACAAAAACTTTTGTTAAATAATTTCCAAAATTTTTTCCGATCAAAAAATAAAAAAAATTTGAATTAATTGAAAAAAAATTGTGCGTAAATTTAGTTTTTATTTTAGTTATTTATAACATTTTTCTTAGTTTATTAAAAAAATAGATCAGAATATAAATTTCATAAGTGATGCAGATAAATGTAACCTTTAATACCGATCTTTTTTTTTGAAAGACAATGACTAAAACAATAATCGCAATAACGTTTCTTGCAACAATACTTCTTATTCTTCCAATTGCATCAATACCTGCCTATGCTCCTTCTCCCTCATTTACAGTCACACCCGCAGGTGTACAAGCACATACATTAGGAGCTAATTGTTATGCCTTTGTTCCTGCATTCAGAATTAATTTTGGTAACGCCTTTGTTGATGCTCAACGTCAATCAGTTAATGGAGTACCTGGACATCTCGCAACCCTAAACAGTCCAGCTGAAGAAGCCTTTGCAGACACTGTAGCAGGTGGTCAAAAAGGATGGATTGGATACACTAGAGATCCTGGCTTTTTAATACCTGGGGCTCCAACTGTTACGGAAAGAGATCGTTTCCAATGGGGATGGGTAACTGGCGAAACGCCTGTATTTACTAATTGGGCAGGTGGAGAACCAAATAATAATCGCGGCATTGAGAAATATGCAGAAAACAATGCCTTTGGAACCTTCTGGAACGACATTGATTTCTTCAATCGTAATTTTCCAGAACGTGGATATTTTGTTGAATTTCCTGGAGCCTGTCTTAAAATTGTCGACATTGACATAAAACCTGGCAGTGATCCAAACTCTATCAATACAAAAAGTAAGGGCGTAATTCCAGTAGCAATTTTGGGAAGTGACACCTTTGATGTTACAGATATTGATGTAACAACCTTGGCATTTGGACCTAGCGGTGCATCTCCTTCTCATGACCCTGCGGGTCATCTAGAGGATGTCAACGATGATGGATTTACTGACTTAGTAACTCACTACAAACAAAAGGAAACAGGACTTGCCTCTGGTGACACTGATGCATGTATTACTGGAGCTACAACTGCAGGAATACCTATTGATGGATGCGATTCGGTAAAAGTAAAATAAACTCCCCTTTTTCTTTTTTATTTCCAACAAACCAACTCACGTCATAACGCAAGTCATAAGCGTAAATTGTGCGTGAGCGGGGGGCTTTCCCTTTTTATTCTTTATCAATAAATTCGTCAGGTTTTGATGATGTACAAAGTAAGGATACTTCTTAACCTTCGTATTCATAAACTTGATAAATCACACCAGTAACTCTTGAACGATATTTCCATTCATTGTATTTCCAAATAACCCGCTCAAAAGTTTTCTGAGTAGATGGATGTAATCTTGTATATACATCATCACCAATCAAAATTTGATTTGGTCTTGCTAGTGCTTGTATTTTTGCAGCAATATTCATTGCAGGGCCCATTAAATCCACAGGAGACTTTTCTTTGTCTGCACCATATCTGACAACAAGATTGGTTCCAAAATCTATCCCAATTTTTACCATTAAATCTGGATAATCATATTGGTTAAGAATAGGGTTGATTCCTTTTTCAATAACAGTAATCATGGATTTTGCAGTATCTATAACATTATCTGCCTTGATGAGTGAATCTTGTTCTGCAACAAAATAACCAACAACTGCATCTCCTACAAATTTTAAGACATATCCATTATGTTGTCGTATTACATTTGCCATTTCTTGAGCAAAGGAGCTGATAATTGTGGCAATTTTTTCTTCTGGTAATTCAAGCATCATGCTGGTAGAACCAACCAAATCTACATACAAAACCATCATATCTACTTTAGAAAACACATTCTTTCGAAGAAACTCTTCAGAATCTTCAAATGTTCCCGCATATTCATAGCCTTTTTTTAATGCAGACCAAATTCGTTTCTGGGTTTCTTTGATTAATGTTTCGGAATCCACAACCTTTTCATCCATTTTACCCATCAGTAGATCTATTACATTTGGACTATAATCCTGAGTATAAGATTTCTGATTTTGTTTTGAACTACTATTTTCCGACAATAAAAAAATCACCTATTCTAGGGGAAAATCTACACCACAAATTGGACACCTGCCTCTTTTTCCCTTATACCCATCATGGTAATATTGGACTATCTCGGCATTGCAATTCCAGCAAATGATCTTCTCAACTGACAATATGTAAAATCTTCAATTTTTCTATTTAAAATAATGTTTCTATGTAAGGTTTAATGCAGGCAAAAAAAAGCAAATTCTGTGCGTCTAGGCACCAGTTCATCAAACGAATTTCTTCAAAGTCTAAATAAGAAAAATCAAGAAATTCAGAAATTATATGTAGATCATATCAAAAATCTTACAAAAACTGTTCAAATCAAAGTAATGTTAGGTGATAGTACTGTTACTGATCAATCAACATTTGATCCACAAGAGATCAAGAATTTTTATGATAAAATAATTAAAAATTTACGAGATTGGAGTATTCAGAATATCACAATTACCAATAATGAAGATATAAGAAGAATATTTACAAAATTTGAAGTACGTGAAGGAAATTATATTTTATCAGGACACCTATCACAGCAATTTCATGTATTGTTATACTACAAACCAGAACAACGAGTATTAGAATGCCAAAAAGAACTATCTGAAATTATTGAAAACACCAAAGACAAAGAAACAGAACTAGCAAATCTTGGTGATCAATTTGTAATAAATAAGCTAAAAGAATTAGGATACAAGGACTTGGATAATCAAAAACTTTTTGAGATATTTTTTAACAACGATGAAGTGAGAGAAAAAATCTATAGTGAGATTGAGCAACAATCTGATGTAGATTTTCGAAAATTATCAAAAAAGAAAGTGGAATTATTCAATGAGTTAGATAGTTATCTAATGGAAACGTATCAAACCACTCCAATTCTAATTGATGATGCACGATTAGTTACAGGAGAAGAAGGCTGTCTGTGTACTTTTGATTTAGAACATATTAAAAATAAAAACAAAGAGGGCTTGTTTGATTCAAAAAAAATTCCACAAATTGTAAAACAAAAAATTATTGAAAGATTAGCTCAAATTGAAAAAATTCTGAGATTGTAAAAATTATCGTTTATATCGGAGAACTAATTTAAAACAATAAAATCGAGAGACCAGCAAACTGAGGCGAGGTCCTCTTAAGGGGAGAGCCAATCCCTCGATTATTCTGATCGAATAAATGCAAGTATTTAGCCTTTTCTTGATTGTTCTTACTCAATTTTCATTAATCAATTAGAGTTGAATAAACCGTAATAATTCAAATATACTGAAAAAAAATGAACAAACTTCATGAATCCAACATTTGAAGAAATTGAGAAAGCTAAATCTATGCAAGGAGAAGAAATTAGGAAAACACCCCTATTGCATTCTCCATTACTTAGTAAATTAATTGGTTCAGATATTTATCTGAAATCAGAATTTCAGCAAAAGACGGGTTCTTTCAAAATTAGAGGTGCTTATTATAAAATTAAATCATTAAGTGCTGAAGAAAAGAAAAATGGAGTTGTTGCAGCCTCTGCAGGTAATCATGCTCAAGGTGTTGCATATGCATCATCACTTGAAAAAATTCCTTGCACCATTGTAATGCCAGAACATGCATCCCCTGCAAAAATTGCAGCTACTAGAGGTTATGGTGCAAACATAATTCTTCACGGGACGACTTATGATGAATCATGGACAAAAGCTAAAGAGATTTCAGAAAAAACTGGTGCAAAAATAATTCATGCATTTGATGATCCACAGATAATTGCAGCTCAAGGAGTAATTGGATTAGAAATCTTAGATGAACTTCCAGACGTTGATGAAATTTATCTACCTATAGGTGGCGGCGGTTTAGCTGCAGGTGTTTTGATTGCAGTGAAAACAAAGAATCCAAAAATCAAAGTGATTGGAGTTCAATCAAAAGCATTTCCAGCTATGAAAGAATCACTTTCCTCTGGTTCATTAAAATCAACAGAAGGAAACAGAACGATAGCTGATGGAATTTCTGTACAAAAACCAGGAGAATTAACATTTTCTATAATCAAAGATTTAATTGACGATATTGTACTCGTTGATGATTCTCAAATAATCAAAGCAATGTTTCTCCTAATGGAGAGAGCAAAAATTGTCATTGAGCCAGCTGGCGTGGTAGGCATTGCCTATCTTCTTGATAATAAACCTGCTCCAGGAAAAAAGATTGTAACTATTCTAGCCGGAGGAAATGTGGATATGTATCTGTTAGGTCAAATTGTAGATAAGGGTCTAGCAGCAATGGGGAGATTACTCAAAATTTTTGTACTTTTACCAGATAGACCTGGCGCACTAAAGGATCTTGTTGATGAAATTACTGATGCGAATGCAAACATTGTCGAGGTAGTCCATGATAGATTGAGTTTAGATATCAATGCAGGCTCAGCTGGTGTAACTTTAAGCTTAGAAACGGAAGGCCAAGAAAGTGCAGATAAACTCATTGAGCGCCTGAAAGAGAAAGGAATTCAATTCAAATTATTGACATAAAATTTTGCTTAGCTATTTTTAACCGAAGATTTTGATAAAATCATGACTAAAATATTGGGAATAATTGGCGGCGGACAACTGGGCATGATGCTCACAGAAGCTGCAAAAAAGATGTCTGAGCATATCTCTGATGTCATAGTATTAGACCCGACAGAAAATTGCCCTGCAGCAAAAGTTGGGGCAACACAAATTGTTGCAGACTTTAAAGATGAAAAAGCTATACAAGAGCTGGCAACTAAATCAGATATTCTAACTTATGAAATTGAATCTGGAAATAGTGTTATTTTAAAAAAACTTGAAAATCAATGCGAAATAAATCCATCTCCAGACACTCTACAGATAATCCAAGATAAATTTACTCAAAAATCATTTTTGTCTGAAAATAATATTCCAGTCGCCGAATTTATTGAAATAGAATCATTATCTGATCTTCAAAACAAAATAAAAAATTTTGGATTTCCTGCTTTACTTAAAGCAAGAAGAGATGCATATGATGGAAGAGGAAATTGTAAAATAAATTCTGAAGATGATATTAATCAAGCTTTTGAATTTATTGGAAACCGAAAAATGTTTTTGGAAAAATTTGTTGATTTTAAAATGGAAGTTTCAGTTATAGCTGCTAGAAACACTAGAGGCGAAATAGCTGCCTATCCTGTTGTTGAAAACATTCATGAAGAAAATATTCTTATAATGACTATTTCACCTGCAAGAGTATCTTTTGCAATATCCGAAAAGGCAAAACAAATAGCAACAAAAACTATGCAAGTACTAAAAGGAGCAGGAGTTTTTGGAATTGAAATGTTTGTTACAAAAAATGATGATATTCTAATTAATGAAATAGCGCCAAGAGTTCATAATTCTGGTCACCATACACTTGAATCAAGTAAAACATCTCAATTTGAACAACACCTTCGAGCAATTCTAGGATTAGAACTAGGTGACACCACTATTTTGCACCCTGTAATAATGTACAACATTCTAGGACCAAAGGAATTTCAAGGAAAGTACAAGCCAGTGAAAATCGATGAAGAAAATGTATTTTTGAAAATGTATGGAAAAGAAGAATCAAAACCAAAAAGAAAATTAGGTCATTTTAATGTGGTTAGCACTGAATCGGAAACTATTGAACAGTTGTTAGAAAAGATTAACAATCTAAAAAATCAAATAAAGATCGTACCTGAAAATTCTTGATTTCATAATAGATTTATTAATCACAAAAATTGCAAGCGATTTATGGCATTAACTGTGGCTATACTCATAACAGGAATTTCAATTGTTTTGTTAGTAATTTATGGTGCAGATGCTGCAGTTGGTGGCGGAGGAGCTGGCGAAGGTTTCTTACCATTTGATGCAATGACGCGTGGAATTGGTTTAGGAACCCCTCCAATCATTTTATCAATTGCCGCTTTTTTCATATCTAGAAAAGAACCATCAAAAGGTTTAGGAGCAATGATAATCGTTACTGGAATTTTGATAATCATTGGTGGCGCAATATTTCTTTCAAGTGCAGCCGAATCAGAAAACATGGCAAGAAGTGCAGGTGAAGGTGGGGGACTTACAGCTATTGGTGCATTTATTATCGCGTTAGGGGCCATAAAGATAAAAAAATCCTGAAAATTATCATGCTAACATGTTTAAAATGTGATAAAGAAGTGGTCAAAGTTTATGATTGTGAGCACACTGAATTTGATGACTATTGCAAAGATTGCTATACAGAGCTTCATTACTACATGACGGAAAAAAAGACACTTGAGTGAAATAGAGTCATTTATTGATTGGATTATTTCGTTAGTATCTGCAAATCTTTATCCTGGGGTTTTTCTTGCTGCATTTATTGAAACTATTTTTCCACCAATACCAAGTGAGGCAGTTTTTCCATTAGCTGGTTACATTGTTCTTCAAAATAAAATGCATTTCATACATGTTTTCGGTGTAGGAATTGTTGGAGGTTCTGGAGCGACTGTTGGGGCATTTGTAATCTATTT
Organism: Nitrososphaerota archaeon; assembly: GCA_022567895.1. Taxonomy (GTDB): domain Archaea; phylum Thermoproteota; class Nitrososphaeria; order Nitrososphaerales; family Nitrosopumilaceae; genus DRGT01. The sequence continues at coordinate 6,651 of JADFGC010000031.1, read as the reverse complement.
GATTGCACGAAAAATTGGAAGAATTGGGCTTTATCGATATGTAAAATATGCAAAAATCAAAGAATCTAGTCTTGAAAAAGCCTACAAATGGTTTGAAAAATATGGTGATAAATCAGTAATTTTTGGAAGACTAATCCCAGGTATTAGGGAACTTGTGTCAATTCCTGCAGGAATTCTAAATATGAAGCCAATGAAATTTTTGCTCTATACATTTGTTGGTTCTAGTGTATGGAGCATAGCTTTAACAGCTGCAGGATACTATTTTGGCGTGGCAACAATAGATCTTTTTAGTCTAAACTTGTAATAAAATAATTTTCTCGTTAACAGTTCGTATCAAATATTAATGACATGATGTAAAAAAGAAGTCCTTGCTGTTTTTTTGAACAAACCAAATTTTAAATTAAAATATGTACGTGTAAATATGCATGTCGCAGCTATCAATAGATGCCCAAAACAATGATCAGCTTAACCTTAAAAAAATTCAATCAAAGTTAATTCAAGAATTAGTATGTTTAGCTGTAACTTGTATAAAGAACAGGATAAGAAAAAGGAAGAGTACATTAGTATTCAGACATTTCATTATGAATTGTCTTGCAGGAGAGGATGTCAGTATTGTATTGAAAGACCGTTTTAAACCTACACGATTTGAAATTAATGTTGCCATGATTGCTATTACTTTGTATCAAAGTGAAGTAATAGTTGGTGGAATGAAACAGGGAAAATTTTTCAAGGATTTTCTTAACGAGTGCATGATTTTAGAAGATATTTCTCCTGAAATCTGTGAAATGTATGGTTTAACATATGATGATGAACAATTATTTAGTAAAAGGAAAAGTGATTTCTGTCAGCTTACAGATAAAACATTACCCATGTCACAATTATAAATAAAATATGATTCCCAATAATTATAATGTTAGTTAATACGTATTTTTAATATCTAAGATGAGTTTTTGTCAAAACTTCAGATTAAACAAATCGTTAAACATTAACCAATGAAAAAGATCTATTCAAGTCATGAGGAAACTTCTGTAAATTTTGTTGAGATTTTAATCCTTTTTAATCTTATATTGCAGTGGAAAAATTGTAACCTAATCGTCATATCAACTTAATTACGAATGGTCATTTTTAATTAAAGTTTTAATGAGAATAAAATTTTCTAAAATACATGAAAGCAATAATTTTGTCAGGTGGAAGAGGAAATAGACTAAAACCAATTACAGATTATGTTCCAAAACCTCTTGTTCCTTTAAACAACGTTCCAATATTAGAGTGGCAAATAAAATATCTTAAAAGATTTGGAATTAAAGACATTATAATTTCTACAGGTTACAAATATGATCAGATTGAAAATTTTTTAAAAAGTAAAAATCTTGGTGTTACAATAACTTTTTCTGTTGAAAAATCCCCATTGGGAACTGGGGGAGCAATAAAAAAAGCTGGAAAATTCATAAAAGATAAATCATTTTTTGTAATCAATGGAGATACTATTACAAATATTGATCTTCGAAAACTAAAATCAAAAATCAATTCCATTGCTGCAATTGAATTACGAACTAGGTTTGGCGTATTAGTTACAAAAAAAGATAAAGTGTATGAATTTAATGAAAAAAAAGAAATTAATGATTTATGGATGAATGCAGGAATTTATCATCTTTCAAAAGACATCATAAAAGATCTACCTACAAAAGGGAATATTGAAAATACAACTTTCCCAAAATATGCAAAAAAAGGAAAACTGAATATTGTAAAATTTAAAAATGTGAAATGGTATTCCATAGACTCATACAAGGATATGGAAGAATGTTCAACACAAGTTAGAAAAATTATAAAATAATAAAAAAATTAGATTTAGGAACTAGATTGATGTAACGTTACCATTACGTATGCAAGTTCATTGATAAAGGATTCATCTGCAGTCTCTGATGTGTATCTTGTTGCATGGCTCAAAAAGTCATTTTCTCCTGAATCAAATTCTTGAATTTCTTCAGACATATTTCATACTGAGTTATAATTTCATAACACTCGACCTCAACCATAATTTACCTAGTACTAAAAGAGATAGACTAGAATAGGCATATTTTCTAGTAAAAACATGCGTTTAGCCTATAGTTTAGGTTCAATATTATCAGTTGATCAAATATTAGATTGTGCTTCACATCTATCAAAATACCATCCCGATACAATTTGGATTCCTGAGACATGGGGAATGGAGAATTTTTCCATGCTTAGCATGATATCTCAAAAAGTTAATTCTCCTAAAATCGGTTCTTCAATAATTAACATCTATTCTCGTAGTCCTTCACTTATGGCAATGGGAGCCGCCACGGTTGATACTATCTCAAACGGAAGACTAGTTCTTGGACTTGGAACAAGCAGTATGCCAATTGTAGAAAATTTTCATGGAATGAAGTTTGAAAAACCTGTTTTAAGAATGAGAGAATATGTTGAAATTATTAGATTAGTATTATCTGGAAAACAAGTCAATTACGACGGGAATTTTTTCAAATTGAAAAACTTTTCATTGTTGATAAAACCATTACGAAATTCTATTCCAATTTATCTTGCAGCAGTGAACCAAAAGATGGTTGAATTGACATGGGAGATTGCTGACGGTGTGATTTTTTATCTTAGACCAATATCTGAATTAAAAAACACTATAGAAAAAATGCAAAATAAGAAAAAAATTGATGTTTCATGTCAATTGATTACTTGTGTTTCTAAAGATTCACAAAAAGCGATTGATCGTGCTAGAAAAACACTAGCATTTTACATTTCAGTAGGTGAAATTTACAGAAATTTTCTAGCTAAAAATGGATTTCAAAACGAAACTGAAGAAATTTTTCAAGAATTTGAAAAATCTGGCTTAGAGCACATTCATGAATTTGTTTCTGATTCGATGATAGAATCACTTACCATATGTGGTAATCCACAAGAATGTCTTACAAAATTAAATAAATTCAAAGATACAGGATTGGACTTACCCATACTCCAGTTTAATCCAATTGACGATGTCAAAGAATCATTTTCTCTTCTTACTTCTACATTTTCAGAGGTGACAGAATGAACAAAGTCGCAATAACAAATTTTGGTAATACAAAATTTTCACACGATGATATATCTATAGAGTCATGTTTGTTATCTTCTACAAAATCACTTTTTGATCAAAACCCAAACTTGTCAAAAAATGATATTGATGTTGTTCTAGTTGCCACTAATGCAAATGAAAAATACTTAGCTTCAATCCTTTCAGAGCTTTCAGGAATAAAACCAAAGATTTCGCACACGGTTGAAAATTTGTGTAGTTCAGGAACAAATGCAATTGTTTCAGCGTATTCTTATATCGCATCTGGATTAGCTAACGTAGCACTAGTTGTAGGAGCTGAAAGATATGATAGTCCAGGACAAATTTTGGAATGGGATAATTCAAGAGGAGAATATAAACATCCAATTTTCTGGGCATCAATATTTACAAAAGCATACAAAAGAAAGTTTGGAGTAACAGATGAGGATTTATCTATTATTTCAGTTAAAAATCATAAAAATGCAAAAGATAATCCAAATGCATATTCTAACAAGACATACACAGTAGAGGAGGTTCTGCATTCAAAAAAACTCACTGATGAACTAAAAATTTTGGATTGTTCTAGACCTTGTACTGGAAGTTCAGCGGTGTTACTTACTTCAGAAAATTTTGCAAAAAATGTCACAGATACTCCTGTTTGGATTAAAGGAATTGGACAAAGAACCACATCAGCAAGTTTTACAAAGAATCTAAGCTTTACTGATATGACTTCTACTAAAGAGGCAGCAAGGCTGGCATTTGAAAATGCAAAGATTCAACCTATTGATGTGGATGTAGCTGAGATTCATGATGCGTTTTCTGTTTGTGAGCCAATAATTCTAGAAGATCTTGGATTTGCAAAAAAGGGAAAGGGATTACAATTTTCAAAAAAAATGTATGATACAGATGACAGAAAAATAAATCCAAGAGGGGGATTGATTGGAGCAGGTCATCCACTTGGTGCTACAGGGGTTGCACAAACAATTGAAATTGTTCAACAAATTCAAGGTAAAGCCGGTAAAAGACAAATTTCTAATGCGGATATAGGACTAGTTCACAACATGTCAGCCGCAGCAACATCATCTACTGTATTATTGTTAAAATCATGAAATTTGAATCTGAATTAAAAAAAGGCGTTTTTATTGTAGGTAAATGCCCAAAATGCAACAAAGTTACTTGGCCGCCTAGCGATTATTGCAATATATGTTTTGGAGATCTTGATTGGGAAGAAGCATCGTATGATGGAAAATTAATAGAATTTACTAAAAAAAATGATGAAAATTTCTGCATTGCTGAGATTGATGAAGGAATAAGAATTATGGGCACATTAATTCTGAATTCAATAAAACCTGAGATTGGCTCAAAAGTTAAATTAGAAAAATGTGGTATTAAGAATGGGAATTATAGCTTTATGATAAAGCTTGTTAAAGAATCAATAAGAAAGGGGTTTGAGGAAAAAGAGATCGAAAAAGAGAACAGCTTAAAGAGATAAAAAATTCATTTAAAGAAAATTAAAGCTTGAATTATCAAATTGAAGAATTAGAAACTAACCACATTTGAAAATAGCTTCTTTGATTTCATGAATTCTTTTTCCTAGAATGATGAGCATCTCAGCTTTTTCATCTACGCTTACACGTCTTCCAGTTCTTATTTTAAATTCTATAACAAACGCCGTGTTTATCTCTGTCACAGCTGCCCCTAAAGAAAAATCTGAACCATCTTTATCAATATACATACTTCTAAGCTCTGGCATCCTAGCAAATTCAACAATTGGCCTAATATCCTCTATAGTATGATCTATCAAATCATTCAATACTTTTTTGTCAAAATCATTCAATGACATGATAATACTGGAATAGGCAAGAATATAACGAATAGGTTATGATTATTTCTTTTTTTGAATAATAAGGACGTAAAGCGTCACTCTAATTATTGTAATAAAGTCAGTCTAAAGTTTAACTAAGTTGAGTTATTATGTAATTACCTGCCTTACTAATCATAAAACATTAGAAAAATGTTATTGAAAAAACCTTCAAACTCTAAATCAATTACAATTTTAACAAAATCAGATGTTCTGAATAAAAAAAATGAACTAGAGCTTACGAAAAAACATAAAAAAACTGCCAGAACTAGAAGACATAGAGGGTATCATTGGGAGGATACCATAGTCAAAAGATTCAATGCAGTAGAACAATGGAAAGCGTTTCGGCTAGGTTCTCCGAGTACGGGATTGCCAGATGTTTTAGCTGTTAGTAATAAAAATAGTGCAATATTTACTATAGAAGCAAAATCTGGCACGACTAATTATCTTCCAGTACCTTCTGATCAAATTTCAAGATGTCTAAAATGGATTGATACTTTTGAACTATATAAAACAAGAAAAGTGATTTTCGCAATAAAGTTTTTATCAAAAAAATGGGTAGGTCCCGGAAAATATGAAAGTAGAGAATTAAGGGAATTTTTCAAAGTTTGGGATGAATCATTAAAGATTACTGACTGTGTTTGTACTTACGAAGGAAATACCTTCTCCTTAGAGAATAAAAAACGTAGTAAAATCTACCTTGAAGATTATCCCATGCCTTTTAATTCAAGACATCAGATTTTTTCAAAATCATAATTTCAAATCATTTTTTAGTAATCAGGAACAATCAAGAGTATGACCCCAGAGCCTGAGAAAGACGACATTTCCGTAGGTAAAAATTCAAAACTTGAACCTGATCAAAAACTAAAACGTTTTACTGGATTTTTTAAAAAAAAGGAATCAAAAACAAAGCAAGAATCTAGTGACAAAGGAATAGAATCTTCTACAGAGCCAGAACAAACAATTGAAAAACCAGAGCCTAAACTAGAAAGTTATTCTCAAGATAAGGTAATAAAATCTCTTTTACGTCCAGAATCAGAATACGAGTCAAAATCTGGTCCAACAACTAATTTTGAAGATTTTGTTGATGAACATATTTTGATTAGTCGAGATATATTTGGAGAGAAAGAAATGAAAATAAAAATTTCAGATGTATCAGATGAATATCCTCCAAGTAAATGGAAGCTTGGAGATAGAGTAAAAGTAAACAAAATTATTGTTACTATAAAGCATCTGGAATCTCAACAAGTTGAAGAAGGAGAGTTTGACATTGAGGCAATAGAGAAAGAGCTGACAGAAAAAAGACATTATACATCGACAAATCGGTGGGTGCCAGTTAATGATGTAAAAAATGGTTATGTTATTAGTTCACGTCATATATCATTAATCAGTGGGGCAATAGCTCTAGAGTATATTACCTTCTAGCCACGCCTTTTTTTAAAATTAGTTTTGGATTAAAGCACAACAAAAAACCTTTAAGAGCCATAAATTCAAAAATTTGGTATGAGTTTAAGGGAGATTGAAGTTAATGGCACTTCATTTAGACTAACATTGACAGATCAAGTGACCAATCAGGTGAATAATTTAAAAAATCTCTATGCTACAGCATATGAAGATCCTGAGAGTTTTGAGGAAGTAAGTGCAGAAATATCATCTACGATTACTGAAATAGCAGAAGCAGTAGAGCCAAGTGCCTCTGACAGTGATTTGGACGGATTAATACAGGAAA
>JADFGC010000030.1:0-15196 GCA_022567895.1 Nitrososphaerota archaeon | reverse complement strand
AAAGGAAGTCGACCTAGTTTGCGCAAGAAGCAAAATTGATAGAGACACGGCAACAAAAATGGTTCAAATTGCTGCAAAATTAAGAGAGGATTACAAACATGGAGATTTACCATATGCACCTTCTATTGGCGATTTAGTGAATTGGGCAATGCTAATTTCTGATGGTTCTTCATTAGAAGAATCCAGTGATGAAACAATAATTGCTATGACAAGTGATGAACCAGAAGTACAAGACGAAGTTCGAAAAATTGTTAACAAATTTCTGGGATTAGGCAATTAAATTTGAATGATACTTTCAACGATATTTCACGTCAGATATTCTATGAGGTAGCAAAAAAAGACGAAGAAAATGTTGATTTTATTCTATCCAACAAAAAAGATTTTCCTTATTTTATAACAAAACCACGTTTAATGGTAGTCGTGTCTACTCCAAAGCTAGTTGAAGAAAAATTCTATTTTCAAGGTTTTATTTTCGATCAATATGAAAAACAAAGTTCAGGGTTATGGAGTTTGTATCTTGCTTCTATATATCATATGGGAGCTCACGTAGCAGTTTCTAACTTTGATATCTATAAGGACTGGAAGCAAACCAAGACTCAAGAGCATGCAACAAAAGTGATTAATTTTATTGAAGACTGCAGAGCTGAAAGTTATCTTAAAGAAAATTTTTCCTCTGCTGCCAAAGTCATTGGAGAATTAGATTCTAAATATAACACATATTTTCAAAATATTTTCTCTGATTCTAATGTTGGGAAAAATAATTTTTCAAAGTTTTTTCTTCCTGATGAAAATAAAATAATATTATCTATAAAAGAGAAAATAGTTGCAAATATTAATGATTCTTCAAATCTTATCGAATATGCTAACCTCCTTTACGAAAACCGTCATTTATTGAATTCAGTTACTCTCCCTTATCATGATCATGTAAATGAATTTTTAAGCTCAAAAATTTTTAAACCAATTAAATTCGAACCATTTAATGATTTTCAAAAAACTTGCTCATTATTAAATAAAACATGGATAAACGAAATTACAGTACAAAGAAAAATTTTACAAAAGTATAAAAAACTTTCAAAAGAACTTCGTTTTGATGAAATTAATTTTGCTCCAGAAAATTTTTCGGAATACATGCGTCTTAGCTCTGAAACAGCAGATTTTGTGAAGAAAATTAAAAGTAAATTAAAGTTTGTAACCAATATTGTAGATTCTCCTAAAGCAGATCAAGTAGGAATTTTGGAAATGCAAAAAGCAATTCAAGCAATCGCCAGTGAAAATACTGAGATTGAAATGTTTGAACGAGATGAAGATCGTCGAACGCCAGAGAGCTGGTCCATTATATTAGATTCAAGCGCAAGTATGGAAGGAAAATTTCATGATCTTAGAAAATTCGCTTTGTGCTTATCAGAAGCAGCAGAGGCAGTTAGTGCTGTTAATGGACAATGGTCTCTTTCAGCGTTTAATAATAACTTCTATGTAATCAAGGATTCAGCAGAACGTTATGATCAACAAGTTAAATCTCGTTTTGGTGGAATAAAAAATCAGGGTTTATCATTCATTCCAGATGCCATAATTCTTTCTGTTAGAGCTCTGCAAAATGACCAGAATGAAAAGAAATACATTTTTCTTGTATCTGATGGTAAGACGTTGGGGTATAGTGATGCTGACGATTATTTCAAAGAAGCGATTAGCTATGCAAAAAAGGCAGGAGTGAATGTAGTTGGAATTGGGACTGGAGGGGAATCCAAATTATATTCAGCATGTTTTGGGCATGATGAGATCACCAGAACGGTTTTAAAATTCATTCGTGCCTACGTGAATGTAGCACAGAGTGATTTGTAATTTTCTAGTCTGACATACTAGTCTAGATATTAAACCTTGTATGCATTTAGGTAATGAAACTCAGAACAAGACACATGAATAGAGCACTAAGTACAGTACTTACTACCATCATAATTCTGGTGGCATCAGTCGTACTAGCAACAGGAGTCGTTCTTTATGGTACCAGTCTTTTCCAGACCAGTACTCAGCAAGAAGCAATTTCTGTAACAGGTGTAAAGTTATGGACAAATGCTAATGAACCTACGGGTTATACATGGGGAGCATTTACTGTTAGAAACACTGGAGACAAGATCCTTTCCGTAAACAAGATCAGTGTCAGAGGAGTAGACATGCCATTCACACAATGGTATCCTGACACAGACGTAACTTCAAACGACCTTCAGCAAGCAATGAACTTCACAACTTGGTCTGATATTAATGGATTGTTAACTAATAGCACTGCAGCTAATTGTACTCCCGGTACAAAAATGGAAATCACCCTTGCTGTAGGTGTAGATTTCTGTGCTGATGCAGCATCAGGTCCGGTAGGTCTTGATCCAGGAGCAGGAGCAATAATCTACTTCTCGCTTACCAACGGTACAATATCATCACTAGACGCAGGTGTTTCAACCGCTGTTGGTGTCTTTGCAGGCAAATCAGGTGCTCCAATAAGCGTAACTGTCTCAAGTAAAACATAAGGTGGGTCGCTTTTTTTATGGCTGCCTTGTGTAGTTTTTGTACGGTGAGACAAAATGGGTAAAAAATCTAATGAATTAGGTTTAGAAACTTTTCTTAAAAGTGATTTTTTAAAAATATCTCAAACACAAACCCTAAGCGGTCACAAGCTTGTAAAAAAATATCCGTTAAATCTGCCATTTAGTTATGCAGTTATTCTTTATGATGAAAAAACTTCAGGATATTTGTATCAGGTTGATGAAGTCAAATTAAATCCTGAGGAAGAGGAACTAAAGAAAACACTATACAACCTCATTGAATTAAATCTAGATTCTCCTGAAGAAAACAAGACAACGGAGTTTGATGCTTATCTTGATAACATTATGAAAAAAAATCAAAAAGTCTTTCAAGATATGCCTATTGCTAGTGTAGAAAAAGCAAAGTATTACATTCGACGAGATATTTCGGGCTTTGGAAAAATTGATGCATTAATGCATGATCCAAATATAGAGGATATAAGTTGCAGTGGGATTGGTATGCCAATTTACATTTGGCACAGAGAGTTTGATAGCGTACAAACCAATATCAAATTTGATGGTGAACAATTAAACAACTTTGTAACTAGAATTGTTTTCAGAGCAGGAAAGCACATCAGCTCTGCATTCCCAATCTCTGATTTGGCCTTGAAGGGAAATCACAGAATTTCAGTCTTATACCAAAAAGAGGTTACGCCAAAAGGCACCAGCTTTACAATTAGAAAATTCAAAGAAGACCCTTACTCCGTTATAGACCTAGTAAATTTTGACACTATAGATATTGACATAGCAGCTTACCTATGGCTCTTAGTTGAATCAAAGATGTCAATTATGTTATTAGGTTCTACAGGTAGTGGTAAAACTACTATTCTTAATGCGATCACAGGCCTTGTTAATCCAGAATTTAAAATATTTTCTGTTGAAGATGTAGCGGAAATCAACATCATTCATGAAAACTGGTTTAGTTTAATTTCAAGAACAGGTTTTGGAATTAAAGGAGAAGGTGAAATAGGTCTTTATGATCTAATAAAATCCGGTGTAAGACACAGGCCAGATTACATAATTGTTGGAGAAATTAGGGGTTCTGAAGCTTATGTAATGTTTCAAGCTATGGCAACAGGTCATGGTGGACTTTGTACAATGCATGCAGATAGTTTAGATTCAGCTGCAAAAAGATTGCAACAAAAACCTATGGACATACCTCCTTCATACCTTCCGTTAATGAATTGTGTAATTGTTATTAGACGAGTAAAAGATAATGTAACAGGTCAAAGTAGTAGAAAAGTAATTTCAGTTGAAGAAATAAAAAATCCAACTACCTTTAATACAGTTTTCAAGTGGGATCCTAAAACAGATTTTTTTGAATCTAATATTCATGAAAGTATGCTGCTTCAAAAAATTGCTGAGCAGACAGGTCAAACACATGAAGAAATACTGCAAGAATTTGAAACTAGAACCATGATTTTAAAATGGATGCAAGAACGGGACATACGTGATTATAAAGGTGTTGCAGAAACAATTGGAAAATATTATCACGAACCAAAATTACTTAGGCAAAAAATTGAAAATGGAGTTTGATTTTTTTTGCTTTCAATATCTAAATTAAAAGAACAAAATAAAGGGAATAAAAAAAGATTAGAGTTTGAACTGCCATACTTTATGACATTTATTACTTTATTGGCAGCAAGCGGTTTTGGTCCCTATACAATTTTTCAAAAGTTAAGAGAGATTTCATTGTTGCCAGCTAGCAAAAATGAATCTGAGAAAATTCTAAAAAGAATAGATTTGTTGGGTTTGGATCCTCTCACAGCCATGACTAAAGTTAAAGAAAAATCACCTTCAAAGGAGTTTGCAGAATTTCTAAGCGGATACGTTTCATCAATTCAAGGTGGTGGAGATGTAGTAAGTTATCTAAAAAGTAAAATGTATAGCACCTTTGAAAGATATGCAGAGATTGAAAAACAATCTGTCGAAAAAGTAAAATCAGTCATTGAAGCTTACATGACTTTACAAGTAGTTGTTTTAGCAGGATATATCATTATTAACGCTGTAGAAAACCCTGTGTCTGGGGATTTAGTACAATCTAAAATTAGTATGGGGACTGCCTTTGTCATTGTTCCTCCGTTAATTTCTCTATTTTTTCTAATAATTGCTAAATATATTAGTACTTCAAAACTTAAAGAATTAGATATTAAAAAAATTATTGTTTTTGGAATGCCAGCTATTATTGCTGCACTAATTATTATTTACTTAGATATCATACCAAGTTTTAATGCATTTATTTTAGCTGCAGCATTGATTATTGCCTGTATATGGCCAGTGATTACTTTCAAAAAAAGATATGCAGATATAATGGACGCAGAATCTGCATCACCAAATATTTTGCGAGACATTGCTGAAACAAGAAAAGCTGGAATTGGTCCTGAGAAGTGTGTGATTAGAGCTTGTAAAAGAAAAGATTATGGTGGTTTCAACGTTCTGGCAAATTCAATTGCAAGTAAATTAGAACGCGGTAGCTCACTTGCTGATATATACAACTCTTTAAAAAATAAAATTGAAAACTTCCAAGTATTAATTTGCTTCAAAATTTTATTTGAGATAATTTCATCCGGTGGTGGAAACGTTGACACTATTGAATCCTTAGCTGAAACTGCAGAGAAGATTCACAATGTTGAAAAAGAAAAGCGAAGTATACTGCAACCTTATGTGATGATAGGTTTTCTTTTGATAGGATTAACGAGTTTCACCACACTAATGGTAATTGATTCTTTAACAAATGTTAACATTCAGTCAGAAATTGATGAAAAAAAAATGCAAGATATTATGGAAAAACGTGACAAAGATATTGGAATATTTTCGTTGTCGGTGTTGATTCAGGCTTGGTTGGCAGGAATATTTTTAGGTAAGATTACAACTGGATCATATTCTGGCGGCTTTCAATATGCAGCATTATTATCGATTATTGCAATGGTTGGAGTTATCATAATCCAAGCTCAACTGTTTGACGTATCTGATTTGTTTAATAGTATTGAACTTGTCTAGGTATGTTATTTGGGAATTCATACATTTGATTATATCCCATTTTCAAGCAAAAAAATTTGAATTGAAGGAAGTTATTATTTTAGTATTACTAGTGGCAGGTATGATGCCGTTTTCAGCCTATGGTGAGTCTAGTAACGAATTTGGTATCAAACTATTACCTGAAAAATTATTAGAGTATACTGAAGGCACACTACAAGTTTTTGTTGAAGTAGATAATCTCATGATTCCAAAAGGAATTGGTGATTTAAAAGCTACAAGTACAGATAATTCAATAATCAAAATCATTGGAATGGAATCTGCCAATGAATTTATCACAAATATAAAAATTCAGGCATTAGAACCAGGTGTTGCAAATATAGCACTTGCTGCGCCTGGTTTCTTATCAAAAGAAATTCCAATTAAAGTCTTCAATAGTAATAACTACCCGACACAAATCCAGATGAAGATTACTCCAAATGACTTTCCCGTAGATGGGCCTAAATATGGATACATTGGTATTGAGCTATTAACAACTTCAGGACAACCAGCAATAGCTGAAAATGACACAGTAATAAAATTATCAACACCAAACAAAGATATGATTGAATTAATACATAATCAAGTTTCAATTAAAAAAGGTGAATATTTCACAATAAGTGAATTTGAAATAAAAGGTTCTGGAGATCCTATAATTTTTGCAGAGACTGAAGGCATGAAAAAAATTAGTGAATTTATTCATATTCAAGAAGCAGTAGAACCGTATAAAATTCAGGTTTATGCATATCCATCTACTTTCATTAGTTATTCAAATCCTACGGCATATCTAATTGTTCAAATCCAAGATGATGATGGTGTTCCTATTGTTACTGAAAAAGACATACATGTTTCTATCACTACATCAAATCCCGATTCAGCAGTAAATATTAGCACTGATTTTGAGGAGGTATTATTTGCAACAAAAAAACTAACTATTGAAAGTGGGTCTTACTGGGCATACACAAGTTTTACTACACGTCCTAATATAGGAGAATTTACAGATAGTGATTTTCAGACTTATACAATATCGACCTCAGCTGATGATTATCGTTCTTCATCATCAACAATTCAAGTCATTCATGAAAGAATAGGAGACAGTGAATCTGGTGAAGTGAAAGGAGGTACTTTGATAGGAGAGGGGCCAGCGATATTTTCCAATCTTCCATTTCTAACAACTGGCAAAAAAGAGCTTATTGGAGTTGTATATTTAGAAGCAACAGTGCCGATAACGGATCAGTTAAATTTTCTTGATCCTAATTCAGATACTGTTCTTCTCTCAATAACAGATGAAGTTACTGTTCCAGTTATGGCAAGTAAGAATGTCAAGTTGAATATTGCTTCATCTAGTTTAAACACTGTAAGTTTTATTAATCCTGTTGTCAAACATGGAACAAATTCTGCTTTAGTTTTTGGAAACACAGGAACTATTGCTCCTAAAGATTGTTCTATCGAATTTTATTTGACAGATAATGATGGAGTAACAACCATAAATGGTGATCCATTTGGACCCGTAAAAGAATCTTTGAGTCTTACTGTGGAACAATTAATTCCAATGATTCTTGCAGAAACTAATTTTCCCGTTATAGGATATTTAATGGAAAGTGAAGAATCTGATGATGGTGAAATATGTTACACAAGTGCTAGTGATGAAGATGAAACAGGAAGATTTGGAGTTACTCAGTTTACCGAGGATACCATTCTTACTTTTTCAGCAAATGAATATGCAGATATTGAACCAGTTGTAATTAAACAAAATCAGCCATATGCTTTAATTACTGTAAAATCAAACAAAGTAGGTTCAACAACATTTGATATTCGTGGTTCAGGTTTAGAATCTCAATTCCAATTGACTAGTCACACAACAGATCCAACTAGTTTTGGTTTAGCTTATGCAGAATCAACATTACCTGAAACAACAACTCTATTAGCTATTCAAATATTAGATTCAGCTGGAAATCCAGTATATGCTAAAAATGATATTGAGATTACACTTGTATCAAATGATGAATCTGTCATAGAGGTTCCTAATAGTCTAGTTATCCCCAAAGATGAATATCGAACTATTTTTGAAATAAATACTTTGAATGAAGGAAATTCTGAAATTGCAATTCTATCAGAAAATATGCCTTTAACAAAATATGATATGAATGTTAAAGGAATTCATCCTGATACCAGATTGAGTGTAACTCCTAGTCCTGCTATGATTGATGAAGAAATTCAGGGCATACTATTTGTTTCCCATCCTGGAATTAATTTATCCCCTGAAGGATTAGATGTAGAATGGCTTGTTACTGGTGCTGATATCATAACAAAAGATTCTGTAACAAACGAAAATGGTCAAGCACTAATTAACGTAAATTCTCAAAATCCAGGAGAGATAACTATTAAAGCAATCATTAATGGAATTGGGATTAAAAATGCAGAAGCATTTGGAAATGCCGATGTTGTGGTACCAGAAGGAAGTATCATAGCTTTAGAGCCTGAGGATTCTGGATTACTAGGATTAAATCTGGGTGGTTTTAACATGATCATTATTATCATTCCAGGAGCTATAGCAGCTGTTTTTCTATTCTTAAAACGTACAAACAGGTTGGAAGAAATCAACCTCGGTGAAAAATTTGAAGAGATTAAAGAACGAGTTGCAGGGATAAGAGAAAGATAAAGTTTGATTGATTATATTTAAGAATTTGTGGTCGCGTGATAAACATGCTTTACCTCTTTAAACAAATACAAAAAAACAAATGAGGAAGATATAAGAAATGAGTGAAATTTTTCTAGAATTTGAAACAATTAGAATACTGTCAGCAGTAATGATGC
Organism: Nitrososphaerota archaeon; assembly: GCA_022567895.1. Classification (GTDB taxonomy): domain Archaea; phylum Thermoproteota; class Nitrososphaeria; order Nitrososphaerales; family Nitrosopumilaceae; genus DRGT01. The sequence continues at coordinate 6,794 of JADFGC010000030.1, read as the reverse complement.
TAGGCATAGCCTCATTTTTTGACATATGGAAAAGAGAGATTTATGATCATTTATGGGTTGTATTTGGAGCTTTGTCGGTGATATTATTATTATTTGATCCTAATTTTTATGAATCAATTTCATTGATATTATTTTCATTAATTATAGCTCCCTTTGCAATCATAGTTTGGAGAATTGGATTGTTTGGAGGAGCTGATGCATTTGCACTTATTGTTTTAGCATCATTAGCTCCAATGATAACTATATCAGATAATATGGTGACTCCTCTTACAACCTTATCAAACGCAGCATTACTTTTTGTATTCCCATTATTGATAAATGTCATAAGAAACACAATCTCAATTCTGAAAAATGAAAATATTTTTGAAGGATTTAATGAAACAAAATTTAAGAAATCATTAGCTATGATTATTGGTTATAGAGCAAAAGAACCAAACTATGGTTTTGCCATTGAAAAAACAGAAGGCGGTAAGAAAAAGATAAACATTGCATTTCACAATGCAGAAACAGCCGAATTTTGTTCTAGCAAAAATACGTGGGTAACTCCTGGAATACCATACATGTTACTAATTACTGGTGGTTTTATTATTCAATTAATTTATGGAGATATTCTCATGAATTTTTTTGGAATTGGTGCTTAATCAATTAATCATTTAATCAGTTAATCAATGCGAACAAAACCGTGATCATTTTTGATCTGTATTAATGTAATACATACTATTTCTTATGAATACATTTCACATTTTTGTATTATATGGAAATTACAAAGGCATCTTTAAAATCGGATATTCTAGCGGAAGGTGAAACGCCATACGATAGTTTACTAACGAGTTTGTTAGAATTTGGGCTTACACAAAACCAGGCAAGAGTATACTTGTTTTTGAGTAAAAATAATTCAAAGTCAGCTCCTGATATTTCAAAAAGTCTTAAAATTGCAAGGACAGAGACGTATCATCTTCTAAATGGTCTTCAAAGTAAAGGGATCACAATTGCGGCATTTGGCAAACCAACCAAATTTCAAGCAATTCCTTTTGATAAATCAATTAACATTCTAGTAAACAATGAACGATCTCGTATAGATGAATTAGAAAAACAAACTCTGTACATGATTTCACAATGGAACTTGATTCCTGACACTGAAACTGCTGAGACATTAATAAAAGAAAATAGATTCCAGATAGTTCAGGGTAAAGTTTCAATTGTTGGAAAATTAAATCAACTAATAAATTCTGCAAAAAAGGATGTTTTGCTTCTAGGATCAGAGAAAGACTTTATGAAATTTTATCATACTGATTTTATTGACTCAGTAAAAGATACTAATATTAATCTAAAAATTTTAATGTCGACAAATAACAATGCCCCATATATCGTAGATGAATTGCCTGCAAAATGTATCAAAAAGTTCGAAGATTCGCTTGGAGAAAACCTATGGTTTTTAATTAAAGATTGTGAAGAGATATTCTTCTTTATTAAAAATAGTGAAAATGAAGAAATGCTTGCAGTGTGGACAGATTCTAAAACAATGCTTAATTCAATGAAATTATTGTTTAATATGATTTGGAAAAAAGCAGAAATGTTTGAAAATTCACAATAGTTTTTAAAAATTACTATCAATAAACATGAAAATTTGCTTCGTATGTCTTAATTAAGAAAACAACAAAAAACCACAACATGGCACAGTTGGGGAAGGCACCAACTATTTCGTTGATAGCACTTTTGTTAGTCTCAACACTAACGCCAGCATTTGCTGAAGTAACAAGTTTTGAGATCGATAAGATATTTTATACTAAAGGAGATCAAATTTCGTTCTCAGGAACTGTAGATGAGGAATCAAAAGGGCTTGTGACAATAGTAATTAGGGATTCAAATGGGGAATTTTTATTGCTTACTCAAGCATTTATTCAGCCAGATAACACATTTCAAAGGAGTTTAGATACTGACAAAAAATTTGAAGATCATGGAATTCATAATGCTACAGCATTTATTTTAGATTTAGCAAAAGGAAAAACAACTAGTTTTGATTTTTCACAAGATGGTACGCTACCTGTTCCTTCAATTACAGCAATGAAAGCAAAGTCGGAAACACAAAATGAACCCATTACAGAGGAAAATAATTCAACTCCTCAAACAAATTCTGAACATAATTTAAAAAATGATGAATCAATTCTTGCGAGTTTTGTTGATCCTTCAAAAGACCCACAACACTACCTTGATAGGTACTATAATGAACCAATTTACAAAGATTGGTTTGATAGTAATTATCTTGGATTAACAATTGAAGAAGCTGTTGGGTTAGAATCTGTATCAAGCTTTACAGAAACTATTGAAGCGAATTTAAAAAATGTGATTCCAGATGAAGTAATTCCAGAAGCAAAAGCCATACAAACAGTTGATAATCCATTTGATGGAAATAATTCAGAAAATAATGAAATGGCGTTATTAGGACTTACATTAGGAGGTTTGGCAATATTATTTGGTGCAATTTATGGAATTAAAAGAAAGACCAATACAAACTATGAGAACATATCAAAAAATTGTGAATCAATGAAAAAGAAAATATTTGGTGCACTTCATTGGAACAGTCCAGAAGAGGTAATAAAAAATAGATTAGCGCATGGAGAAATTACTGCAAAAGAATATTCAACCTTGAAAAGAGTACTTGAAAAATAATTAATTTGGGATTTTAACAGAATCTAATTCTATTTTAGAAAGATAATTGTTTGATATATTTTCAAAAAACATTTCTATTTTTTCTATTCCAGCAACTAGTCTTGGGGCGTTAATTTTTACAAATTCCTCTTTCTCAGAGACGGTTTTTGGGGGATTTGTTAGATAGTATTCGTAGGCATTTGTACCGTCATAATCCACAAATGCCATCCTAGCGCTAAAGTCTGTTCGTTCAAGAACTAAACTATCTCCAGCAACAATTGCAGCGTGATATGGATGCTGAATCATCGATTCGGCAAATTTTTGTGAAGTTGTTATTCCAACACGATTTAATGCAGGAGTATAATGATTAAAGTCAGCTAGAAGATAGAATGTTGCTTCAGGTTTTGTGGTTTTTACTCCATCAATTTTGTTTAATGCATGAAATGTGTACTCTCCCATTATTTCATGAATTGTTCTTGTAATTCTGAAATACTCATCCATCTCTTTGCTAATTTCAAAACCTGCAACTGCTGCATATTGTATTGGAGTAGACACAGCAGTATATTCAGTAGCTAAAATTTTCTTAAAGTGTGATTTTACGTTTAGTGCATGTTGTGGAAAAATTACATAACCTAATCTATAACCCCCAGATGCATGAGATTTAGATAATCCATTTGTGACAAAAGTTCCTTCAGGATAAATTTTAGCCATACTAACAAATTTACTAAAATCATAAGTTGTTTGTGCATAAATTTCATCAGAAATTATCATGATGTTTTGTTCCCTACACACTTCAGCAATTTCTTCTAATTCTATTCCATCATAAACTAGACCCGTAGGATTATTTGGGTTGTTAAAGATGAGAATTTTTTGTCTGTCATGTAATCGTAATGCTAGTTTTCTAAGATCATATGCTAAAATTTTCTTATTTTCTCTGGTTGGAAGCATGTGAAAGTTTTTCTTTAAGAATCTAATTTGTGGTAGATAACCTAACCAAGCTGGTGATGGAAGAATTACTGTTCCGTGAAGAATCTCAAGTAAATTGTAAATTAATTCCTTAGTTCCAGGGCCAACGTAAACTCTTTTTGGATCAACGTCGATTCCAAAATAATATTTATTATATCGAGCAATTGTTTCTCTTAATTCCTCGATTCCAGGAACTGGAGCATAGTTACCTTTATCAGAATTTTTCTTTAAGGCCTCTTGCATTATGCTTGGCACAGGAAATGGAGATTGACCAAATGCAAATCCATAAAATCCAAAATTACATTCTGGATGAAGACAATCTGAGTGAAATTCTTTTAAAAACGTGTTTAATTTTAGGTTCTCAGGAAGCTCAATATCCTCTACTTGTTGATCTACTATGAATTTCACAGTTAACTAGCCCACATTCTGAATAAGGCCAAGCATGTCAAACGGAACAAATTTTGTGTAAGATTTTCTCAACTTAATTTTGGAATTTCATCCAAAATTTGTGGGTTTTCTAGTGAAGATAAATCACCGAGTGGATTGCCTAAAAGCTTTGATTTTAAGAGTCGTCTCATAATTTTGCCAGTTCTTGTTTTTGGCAAGTCAGATAATATCAGAACTTTTTTTGGTCTTGCGACTTTGCCAATTTTTTCAGAAACAAATTTAGATATTTCATTCTCTAAATTTTCATTTTTAAATTGCATTTCTGGGACTACAAAAATAATGATTGCTTCACCGGTTATTTCATCAGGGATTGAAATAGATGCTGCATCAGAAATTTTTGGGTTTGAAATAACACATTGTTCGATTTCTGTGGTACTTAATCGATGACCAGATATGTTAATTACATCATCTACTCTTCCATGCATGTACCACAAACCATCTTCATCAACTAGAACATAATCACCATGAAACCATACATTTTCAAATCTAGACCAATAAGTTTCGACATATCTTTTGTCGTCATTTAACAAACTGTTTGTCATTCCAGGCCAGGGTGCCTTTACCACCAGATATCCATTTTTATTTATAACAGAATTACCATCATCATCAAACACATCAAGATCAATACCAGGACAAGGAATTCCAACAGTTGTTGGTTTTAGTCTCATTCCGGGAAAAACAGATAACATTGCGCCGCCGATTTCTGTTCCACCAGACAAATTCATAATTGGAATCCTTTTTTTACCTACTTTTTCAAATAGCCACCACCACGATTCTTCGTCAATTGGTTCACCAGTGGTTGGAATGTTACGAATTTTTTCCAAATTGTGATTCTTTAAGGGTTCAACATTATTTTTTTTAAATAACCTAACAGCAGTTGGCGAGATTCCAAAAATTGTTGCCTCGTATTCATCTAAAAGATTCCAAACTATGTCATAGTCTGGCCAATCTATAGCACCATCATAAATCACGGCAGATGAGCCCATTTCTAAAAGACCATAAACATTCCAAACTAAACCCGTTATCCAACCAATATCTGCAGGCCAAAAAAGAATGTCGTTTTGATGCATGTCAATCAAATATGCTGCTTGATGACCCGCAAAAACTGAAAATCCACCATGAGAATGAATCACACCTTTAGGTTTTCCAGTAGTACCGGAAGTATAAAGAATGAACAAAGGATCTTCTGAATCCATAATTTCAGTCACGCAAGAATCAGATTGCTTTGAAATTAATTCATGATAAAATACTAAAGAATCAGATTTTTCATAACTATCTACACCCTTGTAATTAACTACAATTGTTTTTTTTATGTTAGTGTCTTTTATTGCTTCATCAACAGCGGGTTTTTGTGAGATTTTGTTTCCTTTTCTTTGAAAACCATCAGAAACAAACAAAATTTTTGCATTACAATCTTGTAATCGGATTTTAAGTGATTCAGAACTATATCCTGAAAAGATTACTGTTTGTATTGCACCAATTTTTGCACATGCTAAAATTGCAATAATTGATTCTTTGATCATTGGCATGTAAATAGCAACTACATCTCCTTTTTTCACACCAAGTGATTTCATTCCGTTTGCAAGTTTGTTTACATTTATCTCTAAATCTCTGTAGGAAAGTTTTGATTTTGAATAATCCTCTGAAATAAAATAATACGCAATTTTTTCTGGGATTTTTTTTGAAAATTTTTCAACAGAAGATTTGATTATGTTAGTTTTCCCACCAACAAACCATTTAGCCCAAGGATATCCTTTTGAGAAATCAGATGTTTTTTCATATTTTTTATCCCAAACTATTCCAATGTCTTCATCTACTGCTTTCCAATACCAATCAAGATTTGTTTTTGCTTTGTGTGATAACTCTGTTAATGAAGAAATTTCATGTTTATTCATAAAAGATTGTATGTTTGAATTTTTAATTTGTTCTTCAGATGGAGTAAATACAAAATCAGACAATGTGTTTTAAGATAACAGTTTTTTCTTAATTATGTTTAGGGTAAGAGTGGGATCAGCTTTTCCTTTTGTTTTTTGCATAACTTTTCCTACCAAAAAGTTAATGGTTTGAGGATTTGTTTTAGCTTCTTCTACTGCTTTTTTCTCTTGAGATATTACTTCATCTATAATCTTAGTCAATTCTGATTCATCAAATACATGCCCTAAATCGAGTTCAGAAATAACTTCTGAGAGTGATTTTCCTGTTTTTACTATCTCAAATAGAGCATTTTTTGCTGAGGTTCTTGTAATTTTGCCGTTTTCAATGGCATTTACAAGTTCAGTTAAATGCTGAGGAGTTAGTTTAGATTTTTCACGTTTTTCTTCAGTGTCAACAAGGCCCATCAAGTCAGTTGTAATTAGATTGGCAACATCTTTTGCATTTGATTCATTATGTGCTTGTTCAAACATGTCCGAATAAAATTTGTCTGAAGACAATACTTCAGCAACTTGTGCTGGAATATTGTAATTTGATATGTATCGTTCTTTTTTTGAACTAATACTTTCAGGCATCTCATTTTTTAATTTAGCAAATGTTTGTGAATCAATCAAAATCCATGGAATGTCGCTTTCTAAGAAGTATCTATAATCTTCTTCTCCTTCCTTACTTCTTGCAGATACAGTAATTTTTCGTCGATCATCCCAATGTCTTGTTTCTTGTTCAATAGGAATATCTCTTGAAACTAAACTTTCTTGTCTTGTAATTTCAAAATGCAATGCCTTTTCTAAATCATGAAA
>JADFGC010000029.1:0-15224 GCA_022567895.1 Nitrososphaerota archaeon | reverse complement strand
TTCAACATCAAAATTGTTCATTCCATCTGTTTGCCAATTAAATTTCGTGTTCAAAACCATGTCAGCTTCAACTGTTTTAGTGTTGAACCAAGTGACACCTAAGGTATTTTTATTTTTTAATGACAACCATCCAACATCGTTAAAAGTATCAGAAGTTTGTTTTTCTGGACATTCTCTCACTAAAGATGGACATCTTCCCGTTGAGCCAAGAACACCGAAAGCTAAATCTGAATCAACATCGGTCCATGTTTTATGAGTTTTTTTGAGGGCATCTTCCCCTGTAACAAGTTCATCTTTGTTTGGATCATCGGCTGGATTGTAATTTTGTGTTACAAGCACAGTGTTAGGACTAGTTTGTGGCCAATTCAAGCCATTTAGGGAGAATTCGCTATGATCTATTGGTCTTGCGCCTTGCTGTCTCACAGCTTCATTAGCTATCTCATTTTTATCAGAACCTTGAGGGACTAGAACCAAGACATGGACAATAAGGTCTTGTCCTGGAACCTTTCCAAATGCAGAAACAACTTGTGTCTTTCCGGGAATAAAGTCAGGTGCTTGTGCTGTTGCTGACAAGGGAAATGCGATAAAACTTAGCATTAAAGCAGAAATTACTATAGTAACAGTTAGTATTGCCCCTTTTTTCAATACCGATACCTTTCAAATTTATGATTTAAGCTTTGTTATGAAGTTATTCGAAGATTACTAAAATTAGGCATTCTGAATTTTTTCTAATAGTTCCTTTACTCCCTTGTTTTTTGGATCAATTTCCTGGATTTTTTCACAGCATTGCTTTGCTTGTGATAATTCCCCTAGTCTAAAATGGGCATTTGCCTTCAAAAGCAATAATTCTGTATCAAATTGAGCAATTTCCAAAGAACGGTCAAAGTGTGAGATTGCAGTTTTTAGCTTGTTTTCCATATAGTAAATTCCGCCAACAATAAACAAAATATCTTGTTCATGGGGGTTTTTTTCTAAAATTTCATTTCCGACTTTAAGGGCCTTTTCATACTGTTTTTGTTTTACAAGTTTGCGAAGTTCTTTTTTTCTTTCTTTAACTTTTTTTTCTAATGGAGATTTTGACCTTCCAAACAAACCTGTCATAGTTCTGTGAAAATTTAAGGATTAATTAATTGCAAGCATTCGCTCTATTGCAAGACGAGCTTTATCTGCAATATCTTTTGGAACTTTGACTTCATATTTTTCTTGTACTAGAGAATCATATACTTTCTCAAGTGTTATCATTTTCATGTATTGACATTCTGCTTTATCTGAAGCTGCAACAAATGTTTTGCCAGGATTTTGTTTTCTCATTCTGTACAAAATTCCAGTTTCTGTTGCAATAACGAATTGATTTGTACTTGATTGGTTTACATATTTCATCATTCCATCGGTTGAAAGAATTTGGACCTGTCTTCCATTATAATGGCCAGATGCAACATCATAAAGTATTGGAGTTGTGCAGCTACATTCTGGATGTACAATAAGTTCGGCATTTGCCATAGAGTCTAGTTTTTTCTGAACACTTTCTGGAGTGATTCCAGCATGGACGTGGCATTCACCAGCCCAAATTAGCATGTTTTTTCGTCCAGTCATTTTTGCAACATAAGAGCCCAAAAACATGTCAGGTAAAAATAAAATTTCCTTGTCTTCTGGAATTGCCTTTACAACATTTACTGCATTTGATGATGTGCAACAATAATCTAATTCTGATTTAATGTCAGCAGTAGTGTTAACATAACCAACTGTAATTGCGCCAGGATGTTCTTTTTTCCACTGTCTTAGATTATCAACTGTAATAGAATCTGAAAGAGAGCATCCTGCCTCTAGATCAGGAATCAAAACTTTTTTCTGAGGACTAATGATTGCAGCAGTTTCTGCCATAAAGTGAACACCACAGAACAGAATTGTTTTGTGATGAGTCTTTGCAGCTTGTCTTGCCAATCCAAGAGAGTCACCAACAAAATCTGCAATGTCTTGGACTTCGGGAACTTGATAGTTGTGTGCAAGAATTACTACCTCTTTGTCCTTCTTTAATCTCAGAATTTCTTCTTGTAAGCTCAAACTATACAAATTTGATTTTTTTCGAATTTAAAGAAAGGGAATCATACACATTATTTCTTAAATTTTCACACCAGTGGCAATTCTTGCCAATTTATGTGCCAATTTGAATATCATCAGAGCAAATTGCACGTAAACGTTCTATGGCAGAAAGAATTGCCAACCTACTTGTTTTTGGATTATTCTCATCTGGGATGTTTTCAATCTTTAATGACATTTTTCCAAACTTTCCTTTTGCCTCAATTTCATGTGTATTTTTATCCGTATCTGGATCTGCAACAATACGAACCTTTGTTTTTTCACTTCCCATACCTGCTAAACTTAGTAAAGCTGCTACATTGATGTTTGCAGGAAATAGTTTTACAGCCTCTTTTGATGTTCCTTCAAAAATTATTGTTTTTTCTGAAATGTTGTCAATATCAATGTCTGAAGTTTCAAAAAACTTTGCTCCTTTAAGAGAACGTGGATGTTTTGTAGTGGTTAAGGTAACAGATTCTAGTTCTTTTTGTACGGATTTTAGAGCATCAAGGCCAGCAATTGCGCCTGACGGAAGGTAAATTGTTTTTTTAAATTCCTTGCAAGCGTCTGACAATACTTCAAAAACAGATTCATCTAACATTGCACCGACACTCATTATCATCAGATCTTTTCTGTTCTGAAGTACACTTAGTGCCACATCCTTTACAGCATCTTGAGATGCTGCTTCAACAACTAGATCAACATGATTTGAAGAAAGCAAGTGAGAGTTTTCAACAATTTCTGGTTTGTTATTTAATTTTGAAACTAGTGATTCAGCTGCTTCTTTTGATTGATCATAAACATGTGTTAGAGTGGCAGGAATTTTTCCTGAATCAATGGCAAGTGCAATTTGAGTTCCTATAGCACCGCAACCAAGTAATCCAATTTTTTTCATGCAGATGCAATTATTAATTTCTTGTAATTAATTCTAGTTGATACAGGTAAAAATTGACGCTTTTGTTGATCAGAGGTGAAAGAACAGTATAACCTAAAGATTTTATTCAAAGCAACAAAGAATTCGTGTGCTAAATACTGTTTATAAAGAAGCAATTCAAAGACGGGAAAAAACGCTTTCAATGATCAAAGGCCCAAAATTTGAGCAAATTATTCAAAAAGCAAAGCAAAACTGGATAGAATATTCCCCTCAGAAAAAAGAGGTAAGTACAGCTGGAATCGATAGTAGTTTTAACAGTACAAAATTTCAAGGAATGGAGTTATGGGTAGTAACAGCTGTTTCTGTAAAATCTGATGGTCGAATAATTAAGGATCTTCATGATCATAGTTTGGGTTATCCTGAAATTGACTTATCATCTATGGCAAGCAAGATGGAGATTGATGCTTGCAACTCAAGTGTTGGTGAAGTTGATTTAGTATTGATGGATGGCTCATTGTATTCTCAATTTATGACTAGGCAATCAACTCTATCATCTACTCTTTTGAAAATAATGACAAAAAAAGAAAATGTGATATTTATTTCCAAGACATCAAACACAAGAATGCAGTTTGCAGATATGGATTCTACTGCAGGCGATATTTTCTATTATAACCACGCAACACGGAAACCAGGTTTTAGTAAGTTGTTTTTGGATCCAAAATATGGTAGTGATAAAATAATTGCATCAGTTTTTGCAAGATTAAGTGATTACACACCATTGATAAAATTAGAGTTTTTAGGAAAAGATCATTCAGAAGATGAAATAAAATTAGTGTTAGATAAACTCTACAAAAGTAGTGTGGGCGGATATCCTTATGCACTAAAATTGGCGCATAACAATTGTAAAATTAGCAACAGTGATTTAGCTAAGCTGGTAAGTCTTTACGGGTTAAAAACTGAGGTAGGTTCAAGGGAGGTTCTAGAATGACTATTGGGTATGTAATTGGGGAATCAAAACCAACATTGATTTCAGCTCAAACATCGAGGCCATTATCTATCGGAGAATATGTGATAATTGATGCAGATGATGGAAAACTTCTTGGTTTAGTTGAAAGGTCATTTGTTTCAAGCGCAGCTTTAACTGGTGTTCATAATTTTGAAGAAACAGTTGAAAGTAAAGAGATTGCAGACATTAACAGTAGAGATAAAAGCTTTACATCAAAAATTGGAATCTTAGGATATCTAGAACAATTACAAAAAGGAAAAGCTATAGTTCCTGCAACTCCACCTTTACCTGGAACTGTAATTTTAGAGGCAACAGAGCAAGATTTAGGTGTTATTTTTGATCCTAAACAATCAGAATGGATTCGAATTGGTTCTCTTTTAAGAAATCCTTCAATTAGTGCAAAAATAAATCTCAACAAAATCGTTTCACGCCATCTTGCAATTTTAGCAATGACTGGAATGGGTAAAAGTAATTTTGTATCATTAATTGCAAAACAAATTTCAAAACTTGACGGTACTTTGATTCTTTTTGATTATCACAATGATTATGCAGACTTGGCAATTCCAAAAATCAATGTTATTGATGCAAAAATTAATCCTAGACTTCTTGATTCTACTACATTAGCGGATGTTTTAGAAATTAGAGAAAATGCTGATGTTCAGCAAAGAATTCTTCGCTTATCATTTACACCAGAAGTAAAAGAGGCTAAACAATTTTGGGACAATCTTGATGAAAATGTTGCCTTGGTGGGGGCAAATCCAGAGCGAAAGGATGATAGACATTCTGCTGATAGAGTTCGTGATAAAATTGATGATGCAAGACACAGATTTGCTGATATTTTAGATCCTGACATTATGGATCCCATTGGATTAATTAAAGAAGGACGAGTAAACGTTCTAAATATTTCAGAGCTTAGTGAAAAACAAGCAAATGTTGCTCTTGCATATTATCTTCAAGAGTTACTTAATGATAAAAAAATTGCAACACTTGCAAAAAATGCAAAAAGAAAATCAAACAAACGTCATCGGTTTGAATCACCAATATTTGTGATTATTGAAGAAGCTCATGTGTTTATTCCAAAAGGAGAAGACACTCATGCAAAGTATTGGGCATCTAAAATTGCACGTGAGGGAAGAAAGTTTGGATTAGGCCTTTGTGTCGTATCACAAAGACCAAGAAGTATTGATTCAAATGTTTTGAGCCAAATGGGTTCACTTGCAATAATGAAAATTGTTCAAGAAGACGACCAACAACAGATTTCATCTGCTGCAGAATCGATTAGTAAAGACTTGATTGGCCAGCTTACCTCACTAAATGTTGGAGACGCAGTTTTAGTAGGACAATGGGTGAATTTACCCTCAATTGTACACATTGAGGAGGTAAAAGGTAGGGCAATTGGTTCTGATCAAAATGCGGTAGGAGAATGGGCTCTTCATCACAAGCTTGATGGCATCGCAAAAGAATCAACACAGGAATTAATTCAAAAAGAACTCTTAATGGATTAAGATGCTTTTTTCTCATATTTCAGATTCGCATTTAGGACTAATTCAATACGGTTCTGAAGAAAGGGAAAACGATGTTTATGATGCGTTTCATCAAGCAATCAATATTTCAATAAAAGATCATGTAGATTTTGTAATTTTTGCTGGAGATATTTTTCATGTACCTACCCCAAGTGGAACCGCAATAATGCATATGGCAAATGCATTAAAGCGTTTAAAACAAAACAACATTGATTCATTTTTTATTCTTGGAGAACACGATATTAGTAGAATTAGAGCAACTCCTGTTCCATATGTTTACCATAATTTAGAATTTGCAAGATACATTGGTCAAGGAAAACCAGTTTATTACAAAGATGTTCTACTTGTCGGTTTTGATAAAATTAGAAAAAGCGAGATGAGTGATTATGAAAAAAAGTTTGAAGAGATTGATTCGATTGCGAAGCAGCATAATGGGCATAAGATTCTCGTTATGCATCAGGGAATTACTGAAATAAACAAATTTGCTGCAGAGTTAAATTCTACAGATCTTCCAAAAAACTTTACTTATTATGCAATGGGTCATCTCCATGATCAATTTTTAAAAAAATTTTCACATCTTGATGGACCACTAGCATATCCGGGCTCAATTGAGCTTACAACTAGTGAAGGAATCAAAGAAACAAAAAAAGGATTTTATGAAGTTGATATTTCATCTAAAGAAGCTAAACCAACATGGATTGAATTAAACATTAGACCACAGTTTTCTACAAAAACAACATCAGATGAACTTTCAAAAACTGTTGATGATCTTTTAGAAAAATGCAAATTAAATTCTAAAAAACCAATTGTTGAACTCAAAATAAAAGGAGATGTTGAATCAGAGCTTGTTCAGGAACAAATTTCACGTTTAATTCCACATACTTTATACTGTTCTCGGAAGATTCTACAAAAAAACCTAGATGATTCTTCGGTTTTAATGTATAAACCAGCTAAAATTGATGAGGAGTTATTCAAGCTTGCAGTCAATTCATTAAAATCAGAAAAATTAGCAAATTTTGCAGTTAAAGAACTACTACCATTACTTTCTACAAATCAAGTTGATCAAGCAAATCAATTGATTATAGAAAATTTTGAACAATTCAAAAAGGAGAAACTAAAATGATTACATCAGTAGAGTTAGGAAATTTTCTTGCTCACTCTTCAACAAAATTAGATTTTGAAGAAGGAGTAACTGTTTTTGTAGGACCAAACGGATCTGGCAAATCAAGCATTATCGATGCGATAACCTTTGCTCTTTTTGGCCAACATACTAGAAAATCAAACAAGGGTCTAATTCGTCGAGGAACAAATCAGGGATATTCAAAGGTAGATTTCACCATCAATGAAAAATCCTATGAAGCAGTAAGAAAAATTGATTCAAAGGGAACATTATCAGCACAATTCGTAGAAAAGCAAGGAGAAAAATCAATTCCCTTAGCTGCGGGTGAAAGAAAACAATTTGGCGAATCAATGACAAAAGAAATTGAATCAAAAATTGGTTTAGATTTTGAAAAACTAAAGATTGCATCTATTGTTCAACAAGGTGAATTAAATGCAATTATCAAAGCAAAACCCAAAGAATTCAAAGAACTACTTAATGCAATTATAGGAATTGACAAGCTAGATACTGCTTCAAAATTAATGACAATTATTCAAAAAAACTTTCGTGAAGGAATTCAAAAGAAATTGGGTTACGATGATACTCATATTGAAAACTTAAAAAATGAATTAAAGAGTTTAGAGAGTGAAATTGAAAAAGCTGAGCCACTAAAAAATGAACTTGAAACAAAAAAGAAAGAATTTGAAAAAGAGTTAACATTATTGCAAGATAAACTTGAAAAGGAATCTCCAAAAGAATCCAAATTAAGAGAGTTAGAAGAAAGAAAAGGTGATTTGATAAAATATGCAAGAGAGGCGATTTTATCAATTAAGAACGAAATTGCTGAAAATGAACGGAAAATTACAGATTGTGAAGGCTGTTTTGATCATGTTGAAGCAAAAAAAGGAACAGAAAGACAGCTAGAAGAATTAGGAATGAAGATGGAATCAATTACAAAAAAAATTCAACAGAACTCATTACACATTGAAAGGCTAAAAGAGCAACAAGCACTTGCAAGTAAATTAAAATTAAAAAATGGCAAATGTCCAGTTTGTGATTCCAAAGTAGATCATCTTAATCCATTATTTCAAGTCGAACACCTAATACAAGAAATGTCTATACTTAGTAAAGAAATAAAAAATCTTGAAAAAGAAGAAGAGCTTGCTCATGATCAAAAAAATAATATTTCAAGGAAATTTGAGCAGGCCATAATAGCTGAATCTACACTTCAAGCTCATTCGATAAAAAATTCAAAAGAACTTGATGGAATAAAGCAGAAAATTTTGAAGCAAAAAAATAGTATGCAAAAAATTCCAATTACCTTGAATACTGGAAAATTGATGGAAATGTCATCAATTGACTCTCACGCGAAAGTGTTGTATGATAAAATATCATTATTAGAAAAAGAAACAAGTGGGTTTAATCCAAAAGAATTTTCAAATTTAAAAAATTCCTATGAAGAGAAAAGAAGAAAGTTGAGTGAAATCGATCAGCAATTTGGTGCAATTATTGAGAAAATAAAAAACAGTCAAGAGCAAGTCAGTAAGAAAAATAATACTTTGAGTGAGCTAAAACTTGTAAAACAATATGTTTCTGAGCTAGATGAAATTCATCAAAATATATTCAACAGGGATGGTTCGGTTGCAACAAGTCTTCGCTCCTGGGCATTGAAAACAATTTCAGAAAAAACCTCTGAATACTTGATGATGATGAACACAAAGATTCAGAGAATTTTCCTATCGGAAAAAACCAGAGACATTTCTATATCATGTTATTCAAGAAATTCTGTTCTAGATGTTGATTCTTTAAGTGGGGGTGAACAAGTTGTTGTTGCTCTTTCATTAAGACTTGGTATGGCACATCTACTTGGTGCATCAAATCTCAATTTTGTAATTTTAGATGAGCCCACTGCTCACCTTGATGAGGAGCGGAGAAAATCGCTTGTCAACGTATTAGCACAGTTATCTGATATTTCTCATCGTAACTCAAGAATGCCTTTGCAATTTATCATAATTACTCATGATTCTGAAATTTTTGAAGATTCGGCTGTTGAAAAAATTTACAAATTTGAATCATCAGAGCAGGGAGCTAAAGTAATTGCGATTTAGCCGCCTGTAAGTTTTGCAAACTTTTCGTTTTTTCCCAACTTATCCATGAATTCAATGTTGGATAAAGCTACAACGGCTGATTCAACAACTGGTTTGTCAACATCATCTAATGCCTCTTGCAAAGTGCGTATAGCATCTTTTGAGCCAATTACACCTAATGCAATAGCAGCTTCATGTCTTACAAACATACTAGGATCATTTTTTGTAGCATCTTCTAATGGTTTTATTCCAATTTGGTGACCCATTTGTCCAAGAGAAAATGCTGCTTCGTGTCTTACTAGTTCATTTGGATCATTTTTCAAAGCTTTAGCAATGTATGGGACTTTATCTTCTCCACCAAAATCAACTAGAATGCATGTTGCTCTAGTTCTTACCACATAGTCTTCATGATCTAATAATTTTACAAAATAATCAGTGTCCTTTTTCTCGTATCTAGCTTCCATTTCTGAGAAAAGTTTCATCCTATCTTCTGTTACAATGCTCAATTTATGTGGGAATTTTGTTAGCTCATATATTACTCTAATTCAAAATTTCATTATCTTTTTAATACCAAATTTTGCGATTAACTCTATGAGAGCAAAAATAGGAGAAAAAGCACCAAATCTGAAGCTTTCAGAGTGGGTACAAGGATTACCAACAAACGTTGATCAGGAAAAAGACCACGTCATATTAGTTGAAGTCTTTCAAGTAAATTGTCCTGGATGTTTTCTTTATGGAATTCCCGAAGCTATGAACATTTACAATAAATTCAAAGATGACGGAGTTCGAGTTTTTGGAGTAGCTACTGCTTTTGAAGATTTTGATAAAAATACGCTTGATAATCTAAAGATGTTAGTGGAAACTGGAGAAGTGATTGGGGATGCAAAGCAAGGACTTGGGCAAAATGGAAAACTTGATGATAGTAAGCTTGCTTACAAAATTCCTTTTCCAATAGCCATGGATTCACTGAAAACATCTGAAGACATTACTGAAGAGCGAATAATGGATTTTATCTATAATCAGCTTCCTGATTTTGATTCACAGCCAGATGATTACAAAAAACAAATTGTTCAACGGGTTAAAGATAACATGAAATCAAAAGAGTTTGAAGCAGAAACCTTTGAAATGTATTCACTGCAAGGAACGCCTTCATCCATAATTATTGATAGAAAGGGAATACTTCGAGATGTTTCATTTGGACAAATGGGAAATCTAGAACCAACGATTCAATCTTTGGTTAATGAATAATTTTTTTCCTAAATTTATTTAGAAATAAAATACCAATCAAAGATGTTGCAAGTACTAACTGCGCAATTTCTGAAAATTCTGGCAAGTAAGTAGTTCCAATGATGTCAAGTTTATGCAATCCTTTTCCTGGAAATTCTATTGTAATAAAAGAAATTTTTTCATTAGTTTTTACATCTGCAGAGATTTCTTGACCATTAAGATAGAATGTAAAGTTTCCATTAATCAGATTTTTGGGGATTTGAATTTCAGCTAAATTGTTTGAAACACCACTTGAAATAATAAGTGACAGTCTTTTTTCTTCACTGCTAAATTGATAATCAGGTATATCAAAACTTGAAACTGTTATAACCTCAAAAATATATCCGCCAGTTTCTACTGGTAATCGATTAACTAATCCAGGCGTATCAAAATATTGACCAAAAGCAGTTGGCGCAAATAGTAGAGAAGTAAAAATTATTACAAATAAGAAGGGTTTCAATTTTTTGAAACTTTTGGTAGAACTCTTTTACGAAGTTCTTTGTCTTTAGCTATTCTTGGATGAGATGGATCAGCCAAAATAACTTCAAACCAATAATGCATTCCATCTTTGTAAACAAAATATGAGCCCAAAAGTTTCATGTTTGGATATCTTTCTAAAACTCTATTTTCAGCAACCTCTTTCATGCTAACATCTGCTTTGATTCTAGTAACACCAAGATGCTTTGGTCGTCTTCCACTACGTGGCCTTTGTTTTCTCATTCCTCCAGTTCCAACGCGCATTCGGATTACTACAATTCCTTGTTTTGCCTTGTATCCTAACCTTCTAGCTCTTTGAATTCTACTTGGTTTTTCAATTCTAGTTACAGCTTCTTGTTTTCTCCAGTGTACAACTCTATCTCGAATCTCTGGAGAATTTTCTTTCCATAATTTTATCCATACTTGTTCCTGTCTAGAAGGCATATTCGCCAGTATCAAATTCCCCTTAATATCTGATTATAAACTGATTGACTATTACAATAATTAGAGGGACGCTTTGCGTTCTTATTATTCAGAGGTAATTTGCATAAAGTGTTGATAATTCGTATCTAATGTTAAAAAAAAAGAGAAAAAGATCAGCGTCGTCTTCTTGCTGTTCTTCTTCTACTAGAAGCTTTTCTTGGTGTTCTTCTTCTAGAAGCTTTTCTTGGTGTTCTTCTACTAGAAGCTTTTCTTGGTGTTCTTCTTCTAGTAGTTCTTCCTGCAGAAGCACGACGTCTACGTCTTGCTCCTGCTTTTTTACTTGCTGCAGCTTTTGCTGCTGCATTTCTTTTTCGTGTGCGTGCCGCTTTTCTAGCTGCTGCAGTACGTTTAGCTTTTGATGTAGCCATACATTGAAAGTTTTATGACATGTATAAAAACATGTTTAATTTAATAAAAATGCACAACATTGCACTGTTTTGCAACATGTTTTACAACAAACAACATAAAAAATTTTTTTTAGCATGTATATGTCATTGTTACACGTGTTTTGTGCGTGAATTACACTAAAAATTGTCAAATGTTTGTTGTAAATGTTGTTGTTGATACGTATTAACAACCATGTACATGTATTCATGGTACATTTTCAATGTAATTTACGTCATTAAATGATTAGATGTGTTGCATTACATACAAAATTATCACATGTTGTTCGTCTTGGTTTGATCTTCAATGCATTAACAAACTTTTGCTAATTTATACGAAAAATTCATTGCATAAAAAAAATTGTATTTGATTTGTGATAATAGCCACAGGATTAAAACATGATTTTTTAAAATCATCTTAAAATTGAACATGAAAAGATGAAAGCTGGCCAGGCTTACATATGATAAGTATATAAGGCTACATCAAAAGCCAGCCTTCAATATGGCATATACAAAGCATACTTAAAAAAATTTGCAATTAATGGAACTGCCAAGGTTTGAAACATAAAGATTGGTTTGAGATCATTTGAAAAATTCTTAATTCATTGAGTTTTGAACCAGTCTTAAGTGGTCAAATAATGCCACTTTTTATCTGAAGAACTTAATTTTGATTATCTAGGAAGTTTTTCCTCTACTAGCTCGTGAAATTATTGCGAAAAATATTATCATAATTAATGCAATTACCAATGCAATTCCACCACCAGTGACAAAGTCCCTGTATATTGAAACATCAGTTTTTTTTGCGCTAGGAGATGCTACACACACTCCATCTTGAAGGATTGTTCCTGGACCACATTTTTCTTCTAACACACAAACTCCATCCTTGAGAACTGTTCCTGGACCACATTGTGTTTTAGGTCCTGATGGAATTTCTGGTTCCTCTGGTGCCGAGGGTTCTGGTTCTTCTGGTGCGGGTGGTTCTGGTTCTGGTGGTTCTGGTGGTTCTGGTTCTGGAACAATAGTTTCTGGCATTACAAATTCAGTACCAATGATTTCAACTTCATCTGTTCCAGCTGGCAATTCAATTCGTAATGTTCTGCTTTGTGTGGTTGTTGCAATTTCTTCAGAATCTGGTTCATCTCCATCTGCAATTACTATAAACACATCATCGGCACCTAGATAAGTTGCATCAAAAAAGTTTCTATCAAATGTAATTTCTAAAATTCCTGGAGAGCCAGTCACTTCAACTTGTAAAATTAATGAAATAAAATCAAGGTCCAGTTCAGCACTTAAAATTTCAACTCCTTCAGCATCATAGTTTACATTAATTGATGTTCCTTCCAAATCAACTGTAATAACTCCAGGTACAGCATACACATATGCGGGACTGATGAGCACAAGTGCCAATAATGCTAAAGTAAATTTCTTAATCAACCTAAATTACGCCTCGAAGAATCTGTATTATCTTTTCTGCTATAACATTTGCAGCTAAGGACTGAGCTTCTTTTGTCTGGGCACCAATGTGAGGAGTCAAAATTACGTTATCAAGGGTTGCAAGTTTACTGTTTGTTGCAGGTTCATTTTCAAAGACATCCAAAGCTGCTCCTCCCAATTTACCATTTTTTAATGCATTATAGAGTGCATCCTCATCAATTACTCCCCCTCTTGAAGTGTTTATGATTTTGGCAGTGTTTTTCATCAATGATAATTTTTCCTCATTAATCATATGATGTGTGGAATCTAACAATGGTACATGCAATGAGATGTAATCAGAGCTTTGAAGAAGAGTATCCAAGTCTGCTTTCATCAGTCCAACATCTTTTGAAAATTCTTCATCAATTGGAATTACATCAAAACCAATTATGTTCATGTAAAGACCTTTAGCTAATCTGCCAAGACGTCTTCCAATATTACCACAGCCAATTATTCCTAGATATTTTCCTTTGAGCTCAGTTCCCTTGAGTTCTTTTTTTAGCCACTCTCCATTTCGGATTGCTCTATCACCTCTTGGAATTTGTCTTGCTAATGATAACATTAAAGCTAAAACAAGTTCTGCAACTGCAGTCATTGCTGCTTCTACTGCATTAATTACTTGAATGTTCTTTGCTTTTGCAGCATCTTCATCAATGTTATCTAATCCAACTCCAACCCTAGCAATAATTTTACAATTGTCAGCTTTTTCGATTAATTCTTTTGTTAGTTTTGTTCTGCCACGAACAATCACAATATTGAATTGTCCAATCTTTTCTTTAATTTGATCAGGAGTTATTTCTGGCTCGTATGTGACTTGCAAACCGTTTTCTTGTAAAACTTTGTTTAGAACAGGAGCAACTTCATCGCAAATTAAAACGGATTCATCAAATCCCATGCAAATCTGCCTTTATTCATGAAATATAATCATTATGAGATAAAAAAAAGAAAAAATGAGTACCTGTCTAGGGTACTGGTGGTAGTGTTGGTATAACTTCCCATAATGGGATTACACCATCTGCTTTCAATTCAGAAGCAACTTCGTCAGTGAACACACCATGAATATTGACTGCTGGGTGTGCAATGCTATTCTTTCCCATTGGTGGGACAGCATCACTTGGATTACCTAACGCATATGCGTATGAGGCAACTGGTGCTGGAATTATGCCTGCATCAACCAATCTTGGGTTCAACCCAAATGGATCACCTGCAATGATTACTGTGGCTGCGCCTGTGTATATGGCTGCATAGTCATGGTTTACCATAATGTAGACTCCTGGTTCATCGAATACTACATCTGCAATCATGTTCTGAGAACCTCCTAGTAACCAGGTTTCAGTTGCTGCTGATTGTACCCTGTTTCCTTGTGTGACTCTGTCAATGATTTCTCCAACAATGTGCCAAAATACTGGTTCGTTACCTTGATTTTCAATAAAGAACCTCACATGTTGACCTGTTTCTACATAGAGTGGTTGTGATTGGTATTGCATGAAGTCAAGATCGTTCCATGGTTGTATTACTTTTACAATGTTTGTGTTTGTATCACCCATCACAAGTAGATTATGAAGCATATTTGGAAAGTATCCAAATTGCTGTCCGTTGACAACTGTTGCTGTGTTGTGATGTTTGAACATTGCTCCTTGATCATACGTACCGTCGTCGGTCAAGTATAGCTGATTGTATTGTATTGTGAACTCTAATGCATCAGCAGAATAGAATTGTCTGTCTATCTCACCGCTGCCACTAGTCTTCTCTACCATTAGTTTCTTGTATCCTTTAGCGGGATCAACAATGGCGATTCCATACATGCCTGAAAGAACATGTTGGTCCATTCCAATCAAGTGGACACCAGAACAGTGGTATTTGAAGACACCAGCAGATTCAGCAATGTAACAGAATGTCTTTGATTCTCCAGGGTTAATGGAGTCAAAAGCTCCTGAACTTATCTGTGATGCGTGCATATCATTACCGTGTCCAACAGCTTCATCATCTGGAATAGTAAGTGTCATTTTTACGACGTCACCCTGAGTAACTCTTAGGGTTGGGCCTGGAACCTGTTGGTTAAAGGTCATAGCTGAGTATGTTTTTCCACCTAGGATTTGTAGCTCAACACTTTCACCAGTCACGTTAAATTCGACAACATTTCGTCCAGATGCTTCAAGTACAGCGCAATCAGTCTCTGCAAATGCTTGTGGCATTACAAGTCTTAGTCCACCCATATCACGGATCTTTTGCATTACATCGACATCCATTTTAGAAACATCGAGTGTAGTTCCTGTGATCTGGGTTTGTGTATATGTGCTTCCGAATAGCGTTGCTCCCATTATTGCGACTGCAACAACGGAAAATATCATTGTGTAACGCTTATTCATTGCGATCTGAGATCAGAATACGGTATATAACAGCTCCTCTTAGCTTCGAGCTGTGAAAATTTGAACCGCCTCAAAAAAGAATGAATACTAGTAAAAAATATCAAAGTC
>JADFGC010000028.1:0-15345 GCA_022567895.1 Nitrososphaerota archaeon | reverse complement strand
GGGGTTGGGCCTTTAATTTTAACACCAGTTTTTTTTCCTATTCCCATAATTTCGTCACAAACGTCATCTAATTTGGGCAGATTGGTGCTAGTTAATTTGATTCGAGCAGATTGAGTCATCTACTCTTCCCTATAGTTTGTATTCTTCAGTAACTTCTTTAACGATTCCAGCTGCTATTGTTGCACCCATATCTCGTAGTGCAAATCTTCCCATCTCTGGAAATTCTTGGAATGTTTCAATAGGAGTTGGTCTTACTGGTCGAATAGTTACTATTGCAGAATCTCCAACTTTAAGGAATTTTGGATTTTGTTCTTCTACTGCACCACTTGCAGGATTAATTTTTGCTTCAAACGCCGTAATGGTTGCTGCGACTTGTGCAGTGTGACAGTGCATTACAGGAGTGTAACCAGGTGCAATAGCAGTTGGGTGATGTATAATTATAATTTGTGCTTTGAATTCTTTTGCAACTTTTGGTGGGGCGTCAGGCGTTCCCATGACATCACCTCTCTTGATGTCTTTCTTCTCAATACCCCTCAAGTTAAAACCAATGTTGTCACCGGCGGATGCAGATGGCATTTCTTGGTGATGTGTTTCAATTGACTTTATTTCACCAACTGCGCCAGAGGGCATTATAATAATTTTATCATTAGGTTTCATTGTACCAGTTTCTACACGACCTACTGGTACTGTTCCAACACCAGTAATTGAATAAACATCTTGAATTGGAACACGAAGTGGTTTTCCTGTTGGTTTTTCAGGAAGTATAAAGTCATCAAATGTTTCAAGAAGTGTTTTTCCTTTCCACCAAGGCATGTTTTCT
The DNA here is from genome assembly GCA_022567895.1 of Nitrososphaerota archaeon. Classification (GTDB taxonomy): domain Archaea; phylum Thermoproteota; class Nitrososphaeria; order Nitrososphaerales; family Nitrosopumilaceae; genus DRGT01. Next base: position 14,525 of record JADFGC010000028.1, on the reverse strand, counting down.
GATTTCTTTACTAGGTTGTCACCTTTCCAACCTGAAACTGGAATGATAGGTACGGTGTCTACTTTGTAACCAACTGATTTGATGAGTTTTTCACCCTTTTCTTTTGCGTTGTTAAAAGCATCTTCAGAATAATTGCTGGTATCCATTTTGTTGATAGCAACAATAAGTTGGTTTACACCCAATGTTTTTAGCAAAAATGCGTGTTCTCTTGCCTGACCGCCTGGAGCGACGGCAGTATCTGTTTCACCTTCTTTTGCAGAAAGTACCAAAACTGCGCAATCCGCCTCTGATGCGCCTGTAATCATATTTTTGATAAAGTCACGATGCCCTGGAGCATCAATTAATGTGAAAAAGAATTTAGGAGTTTCAAATTTTTGAAAAGCGAGATCTATTGTAATGCCTCTTTCTCGTTCATCTTTAATATTATCCAAAACCCAAGCGTACTTGAAGGTGTCACCTTTTCCAATTTTTTCGGACTCTTCGGCGTGCTGAGCGATGGTTCTTTCATCAATTATGCCCATGTCCATGAGAAAGTGACCCATGGTTGTGGACTTTCCATTATCAATATGACCTGTAATTATCAAGTTTAGGTGGTCTTTATTTGCCATATCGAATTGCTAGTCAGGGGGATTAATTACCTTTCCGATTTTTTGAAAAAAACTTGGAGTTTTTTCAATTTTTTGGGATCGAAATTTTTTGAAACTTACACATAAATCAAAGAGGTCAATGACAAATTCCATGAAAATTACTGTTTCCGTTATCAAAGCAGATGTTGGAGGAGTTGGTGGACATACTAGACCAAGTGATGGTTTGTTAGACGCCGTTAGAAAAACGATCAAGGGTGCGGGAGACATGTTAATTGATCATTATATTGGTTATTGTGGGGACGACATTCACATTCTCATGACCCATACAAAAGGAACAGACAATGAAGAGATTCACAAATTAGCGTGGACAGCATTTGAAGATGCCACAAAAGTTGCAAAGCAAGAAGGACTTTATGGTGCAGGTCAGGATCTTCTAAAAGATTCTTTTTCAGGAAATGTCAAAGGTATGGGTCCTGGTGTTGCAGAACTAGAGTTTGAGGAAAGGCCAAACGAAGCTTTTACTGTATTTGCAGCAGATAAAACAGAGCCAGGTGCATTTAACTATCCATTTTATCGCTTGTTTGTTGACGCACTTAGTAATACTGGATTAATTGTGAACGAATCTCTTGCAGAAGGGGTGATTTTCAATATTATGGACGTAGAAGAAGGAAAAATTGCAGAGCTTTCTTTGTGGGAAGACAAACCAACCATTGAAGCAGCTTTAATGTATCCTGGAAGATATGTCGTATCCACTATTAATACAAAAGACGGTGAACCAATTGTTTCTGCATCTACTGATCGATTACACAACATTGCGGGAACATATGTGGGAAAAGATGATCCTATTTGCATTATTAGGACACAGAAAAAATTTCCAGCAACAGAAGAAGCTGGCAGTGTTTTTAACAATCCACACTATGTTGCTGGAAACACTAGAGGTAGTCACAACATGCCACTAATGCCTGTTAAAATTAATTCAGCAGCAACAATTGATTACTGTATTCCAATTGTAGAAGCTCTTGTGTTTAGTATGCATGGGGGAAAATTAACTGGACCGTTTGATGGATTCTCAACTGCGGATTGGGACTATATTAGAGAAATTGCAACGAAAAAAGCACTAGCTATGAGAAGCCAAGGATTCATTCATCCTGCTACACTTGTCCCATCAGAATTAGAATATGCTAAGGGCTACAAAGCAAGAATGGCGAAACTTTATGAAAAGATGAAGCCATTAAAGGACAACAAGTCTTCATCAGATAGAAAAGAATCATACGAAGATCCAGATTAGACTTTCAAATTACTTTACAATTTGTTTGTTAAAATCAGCAATAGAGTTAAAAGAAAACAGTGTGTACTAGAATTGTTGCAAATTCAAAAATTTAGCAAAGTTTTTGAGATAAAGCATTACGTCGCCATATCATTAGGAATTGTGTCATTTTCATATTTTGTAGCCCAGTTATTTGGCCAAACAATACCAAACATAGTTTGGTCATTTTTTAAGGAATTTAGTGGGGCGGTGATTCTAGCATCAGTCTTTTTATTTGCACTAATTTGGTTAATGAAATCCAGACCTCACAATAGACCAAAAAATTATTCCGTGGTAGTATTTGATGTGTATGGAAAAGAATCTCAAATTGATGGAATTCGAACTGAATTCAAAACTCATGATGTTGCATGGAGTTTCATGAAACAATACAAGAGTGCATATCCATTGCATAATTTCGCGCTAGTATCGGACATGCCTAAATCATCAAAAAGAACAATTTTCAGATATATCTAGATTCAAATCAAAAAGTTTTAAGTTAAAAAAATGAGATCTTGAATTACAGACTTTGTATAATCTTACTATCATTACCCAATCATTATCGTATAATGAGTATGAGAACTGTGCTTGTTCAAATATTACATACTGATCTTATTTTAATATAATAATGGGATTTTTTATTGAGCATGGATTCGGAAAATTTCGATGAGGAAGGTCTACTTAAAGTCATTAAAGCCTTTGAGTTATCTGAGGCAATTACAAAGCTTAACTGGAATTGGAATAATTATTCAGAACCCATTAAAGATGCACACGAACTGATTGCTAAGAGCCAAAAACTTTTTGTTGAAATTTCTGAATATGAGCAAAGAATGGGATCTAAACTTAGTAAGTATCAAAAAAATAAAATCTTTAGTGCAATAGAAGATTTAGGAAAACTAATTCCTTATATTAAAAACAAAATCAAACCTACTGAAGGTTTAGAAATAGTGGATCAAACTGATAATTCCTTAGTGTGACCTTTATCACATTCAGTGGCTTCTTTTATCTTAGGGTTTAAACACACATCTAGTTCCAAATCAAAAAGTTTTAAGCTAAAGATAGTTTCAGAATTAGATATGGTCGAATGGCTCTATGTAATCCTAGTAGGTCTAAGCTAATGTATTACAAGCATTATACATGTAAGTATGATCTAGGGCATTGCAAAATATCTGTGTCAAATGTTGTAGATACAGATCTTGATTCTACTTAATACCTTTTGATAGTATAAAGTAACATGGAATTACCAATGGTAAAAGCATACATCTTTGCTACGTGTGATACCGGTTCGGATGAATATGTTGTTACACGATTAAAGGAAATTGAGGAAGTAAAAGAGGCCCATGGAATATTTGGAACATATGATGCAGTAGCCATACTCGAAGCGGAAGATGGTGAAAAATTAAAAGAAGGGGTAAAGAAAATTAGGAAAATTTCAAAAATTCGTGCTACTTTTACACTGATGATATCCCCCAAAATTAAGTTTAGAAGAGAACTATCGTCATCTGAAAAAAATGTTCTAAGCACCTACATGTCGCACGCTTATGTTTTGATCCATTGCAGTAAAAATGATGATGAAAAAATCCTTAACCAGCTAAGTGATATTCCTGAAGTGATTCAAGGCGATATTGTGATTGGTCAGTATGAAATAATTTGTAAAGTTTCAGCTCCAGTCTTTACTAGTATCTCTAAGATCATAACAAATAAGATTAGAAAAATCGGAAACATAAAATCAACGGTTACCTTGAACATCATTTCTGAAAACGAATAAGCGTATTTTTTTAACATTTAACCCTAGCTGTATCATAATTCATAATCCTATGGAAGATTATGAAATGTTACACCAGACATGGTTCTATTGAAAAAACCTAGTGAATCGTTGCCTTTATTCACCGATGTAACGTTCCATAGTATAAAAATAGTAAAAATTTGTAATAACTAATTGTCAGGGAAAGTTTGTCACATACAAATACTTCATTTTAAGATTTGAGGCTAATTTTGTAATTAAACTGTCATAAACTGATGTGACAAGTAATAGCATTTTTTATGCTGATACAAGGTAATTTAATTTCGGAAGCTGGCATAATTTCCCCAGTATACATCCATTGGAGAAATAATTACTTTGAAAGATACTCCTCGCTGAGTTTCATGAGGTGGGGTCAGCTTCCGATTTATTTTTTATAATTTTTTGATTATTTCTGGATAATCTATACAGGATTACCAAATCTCAACAGGGATGAACTTACATCTAGATTCAAACTTTTATTCTGGATGTTATAAAAAATCAAAGTGGAATTCGCTGTTTTAGCTGATGCCTTCAAGAAAATGGAGGATACAACAAAAAGACTAGAATTAACACAGATACTTGTAGATTTATTCAAAGTAACATCATCAGAGTTAATTCCAAAGATTGTTTACTTAATTCAAGGAAAACTGCGTCCCGATTATGAAGGAGTTGAGCTTGGCGTAGCTGAAAAACTTGCAATTAAAGCAATTTCAAAATCGTCTGCAATTCCAATCAAAAAGATTGAAGAAGAATATAGAAAGAGTGGAGATTTGGGTCATGCCGCATCAATAATTTTAGAACAAAAAGCACAGACCACGTTTGTTGTAGAAGACATTACAGTTGAGCGAGTATATGAAACACTTTTCAAAATTGCAAAACTTGAAGGTGCAAGATCTCAGGACATGAAAATGAAATATATTTCCAGTTTGTTAAATGATGCAAATCCATTAGAAGCTAGATTCATTCTGAAAATTTTACTTGGAACGTTGCGTTTAGGCATTGCAGAGAATACAGTTATGGATGCACTAGCAACTGCATATACAGGTACAAAAGAAAATCGTGAATCTCTCGAAAAAGCATACAATGTATCTAGTGATTTAGGAATAGTTGCAAAAGTAATTGCAAAAGAAGGTCTTCAAGGAGTTAAAGCATTTCAGATTACAGTTTTCAAGCCTGTGAGGCCAATGCTTGCAGACAGAGTGAAAAGTGAAAAGGAGTCTATTGAAAAAATGGGCGACAAGTTTGCTGCAGAATACAAACTTGATGGAGAACGTGCACAACTTCATATGAAAAATGGTGAAGTAAAATTATTTTCAAGAAGTTTAGAAAACATTACCAGTTACTATCCTGATATTGTTGAAAAAATTCCACAATCACTAAAATCAACAGAGTTAATTGTTGAAGCAGAAGTTGTAGCAATCAATGAAGAGTCTGGAGAGTTTTTACCTTTTCAGGAATTAATGCATAGACGAAGAAAATACAAAATTGAGAAAGCAGTATCTGAGTATCCTATTACTGTGAATTTTTTTGACATAATGTATGCAGACGGCAAGAGCTGGCTTGATGTAGAATATGAGAAAAGAAGAGAAATTCTTGAAAAAATTGTTATAGAAAATGATTTTGCAAAACTTGTGCCTATGACAATTATCCAAAATGAAAATGAAATAGAAGAATTTCTTGAGAATAGCATTAACGCTGGATGTGAGGGATTAATGCTAAAGGTGTTAAATGCACCATACAAAGCTGGTTCAAGAGGAAGTAATTGGTTAAAGCTAAAACGTGAATACAGAAATGAATTAGGAGATAGTTTAGATCTAGTTGTCATTGGAGCTTTCTTTGGAAGAGGTAGACGAACTGGAAGATATGGAACTTTATTGTTAGCAGCTTATGATAATGGAACAGATACTTTTCCAAGTATTTGTAAAGTTGGGACAGGCTTTACAGATGAAGATTTAGATCAATTGTATCAATTATTACAAAGTAAAGTCACATTGAAAAAAAATCCCAGAATTAATAGTGAGATGGAAGCAGATGTTTGGTTTGAACCAGAATTAGTTTTAGAAATTGTAGCATCAGAGATTACACTTAGTCCAATTCATAAAACTGCCATGGATGTTGTTAGAAAAAATAGCGGTCTTGCATTGCGTTTTCCAAAGTTTACTGGAAAGATAAGATTAGAAAAAACTCCAGAGGACGCATCTACTACAGAAGAAGTCACCGCGCTCTATAAAGGGCAGAAAAAAGTTGTTCAAGATACAAAGCAGTTTTGAGTTTCACGAATTCTGGTAAAGACAAATGATTTAATTATGGTCACAAAATTAGAAAATTCTGAAATGTATAGTGGGGAACTCGAGGTCCAGGCAAAGCGAAAAGCAATTGCTGTTTTACAAGATGAGATCAATAGAATTTTAAATGCGTCAAGAGAATTAGCCACTTTACCTGAACTTATGGTAAAAAAAGACAAGGCTGGAATCAAAAGTGCATTTGAACATATTTCTACGATTGAAGATGAAGTAGAAGATCTTCGACGTAAGATTACAAGAGAAGTTGCAGAAGTTGGGGGCCTAATAATGAATAGAGAAAACCTTCTCAATACTGCTTACACAATGGATGAAATTGCGGGATACATTACTGGAATTGCCTTTAAGCTTTCAAATGTAAAACCAATCACTCTTAAAAACTCCGGAATGGATAAAGAACTTACAAAATTAATCGAACTTGTAGTGGATGAGGTTTACAAACTCAATGAAGTTATCCGAAGTTTAAACTCAAATACTGGAAATTCAATAGATCTTGCTCAAGAAACCCAAGCTATTGAGAGAGAAATTGACAAAAAATACCGTGAAGCAGAAATAAAAATTCTTAACGAAGTTTCAAATACCAAAGAACTTTTGCTTTTGAAAGATGTAATTGAGGGAATTGAAGAAATGGCGGATAAATGTCAACGTGTTTCAGATTCTTTCATTATGTTAGCATTGAGTCTCTAGCTTGAAAAGTGAATTAATAGAAAATCGTATCATCGTTTGGGATATTGAAGATTCTAAAAAACTCTTTAGCCAAGGTTATTATGGAAAACCAATTGGAATTCCAAAACCTAAACCTGAAGAAATTAACGTTCCATTGATTCTTGATTTAATTGAGGGATTTTACTTGTTTGAAAAGAAAAAGATCACCATTTACAAGACAAAAAACAAAGTGACAAAACAAGAAATGCTAAAAAATTGTAGAAATGAATATCATGATTTTGATGAAAAATATCTTGTTTACAAAAATTTTAGAGATAAAGGATACATTGTAAATCCTGGAATTAAATTTGGTTGTGATTTTGCAATATATCAGAAAGGTCCAGGCATTGACCACGCACCATATTTAGTTCAAGTATACAACAGACGGGATTCTATAGCAACCACAGGAGTAGTACTAGCTGGAAGACTGGCATCAACTGTTAGAAAACAATTCATCTTAGCTATATCAAATGGAAAAGACAAAGTAGATTATTTAGCGTTAGATTGGTGGAGAGCCTAAAGCGACTTTATGTGTCCAGCAATTTTATCAAAAATTTGAAACATTTCTTTTGTTATTCCAAAATCAAAATGGTTTTTCCATTTTCCATGTATGCGTACTTCATTTTCAGTCGGTTCAACAAAGATTGTTGCATCGTTTACAGTTTGTTTTGAAATTAATTTATTTAATGCAGAATCTTGGTTCAAAGCATCAGCAATCTTTCCTCCATTCCACTTTACACTTGAAACTTTCTTAAAACGAAAATGTCCTTTTGTAGATAGAACGGTTCTTGCAGTAAAATCCATAGGATTTCCAGTTTTTCTGACTATAAAGTGTGATTGAAATCTATCTTGAGCACCCCATGGAGCTAAATTTGGATCTTGCATTTTCTCAACCCTTTTGAATAATCTGAATTACATCGATGTTACAATTTTTCGGTTCAAGACAACCACGGTTTGTAATCATTCTTGGTGCTTGAGAAAAGTATCTGCTAAAGAAATCTCCTGATTCAATTTTGTCAGTGCCTATCTCTTTTGCCTTAGATTCAATACCAATCTCAGCCAATTTATCAGAAAATTTCTGGGGTTCCGTCTTCAAAACAAAAGTTTCAGGTTCTGTATCATGCATTACGAATCATAACTTATACCCACAAATAAAGATATCAAGAATTTTTGTTTGTAAATATCAATCCAATTAAATAATACATTAGTTTGAAATTTTTGTCTATGCTAAAGTTTCAAGGAAAAGTCGCTCTGGTAACTGGAAGTGGAACTGGAATTGGCAAGGCAATTTCTGAAAAATTTGTTGAAAACGGGGCTAGTGTAATTATCCTTGGAAGAAGAAAAGAACCATTAGAAGATGCTGCAAAAGCACTTGAAGAAATAATTTCAAAGGTTCAAAGTAACGGATTTGTAAAAATTTTTTCTGGAGTTGATGTTAGTGATGAAGTTGCAGTAAACAAAATGTTTGATTCATTAAAAGAATCAAACACCAATGTCGATATCGTTGTAAATAATGCAGGAGTTTCAGGACCAGTAACATGTTTTGCAAATTCATCATTAGATGAATTCAAAAGTACAGTTGCAATTCATCTTACTGGTACTTTTTGGACTTCGGTACAAGCTTTGCGAGTAATGAAAGAAGGAGCAAAAATTATTACAATTTCTACATTCTTTGCAGAAGAACGTCCATTAGAGCAGCGTCCATATCGTTTTAGAGATCCTTACACTGCTGCTCAAGGTGCAAAAAATAGATTAGCAGAAGCAATGTCCTGGGAGCTATCTGATAAAGGAATCATTTCCATTGCAACAAACCCTGGACCTGTGCACTCTGACAGAATTTACAAAACAGTTTATCCAAAAGCAGCATCAGAGTTTATGAGAGTTAGCGGTTTTGAAGACCTAACTCCAGTTGAAGTTGAAGCAGTCAGTAAAGAAATACTTCCTTTGTTAGGCGAAGATGAAAATGTGATAAAAGAAGGAATTGCAAAGGCTGCGGAGAATTTAGCCAAAGCAAAAGGAGGAGATGCTCAAAAACATGTTGTAACATTGACAAATCTTCTAGAAAAAATCAAAACTGTCGCTGAAAAAATTCAAAAAAATACTTCGAGAATGATTGCTGATCAGCAATTTCTATCACAAGCACAAGTTGCTAAAACAGTTCTAACTCTATGTGATGATGAGCAAGCAAAAATTCTAAATGGCAAAGTTGTTCCAGGTGACAGAGTATTTTATCCAGTAAGACCACATATTGCAACAGCGACTCCATCTGTTCATCAGCCAGACTTTAGTTCTAAAGTCGTAGTTTTTGCAATTAATGCTACCGATAAAACAGATGCTGAGCGTGTTGAATTTTTAGCACAAAATATTGAGAAAAATGGTGGCAAAGCGGTTTGTTTAATTTCGGATAGTTGTTCAAAAGAGATTCAAGATTCTATTAGTTCAAAATTTCAGTCCCATACAATCAACCTAAAGAATCCTGAAGAAATTGATAGATGTATTGAGGCAGCAAAGAGCCAAGGCCAAATAGCTGCTGTCATAAACATTACAGGAAATTTTCCTCAAATTTCAAAACTTGTTGAATTATCAAGAAAGGAATGGGATGACCTAGTTGACAAGTTCATCAATACTCCTGCAACTGTGGTTCACCGTGCACTAAACTATTTTGTTCCAGGTGGAGGAGCGGATCCTAGATTATTCAAAGACAAAACTGGAACTGTTGTGACAATTGGTCCAGACTTGCCTGCTGGAAAAATTACCGGTATTCAAAGAGCATCTATTGAGGTGTTCCGTGGAGCATTAAGACCATTTACAGCAACTGTAAATCAAGAATTAAGTGATGTTCTTAAATCAAAGGTCAGAGCATTTTTGGTTTTACCAGGAACAGTAGACGGTAAAGAACCAAATAACGAAAACATTGTTCAAGCTATAAACTTTTTTGTTTCTGAATATTCTCCATCTTCTGGCACCGTAATATTTTGCGTTGACGAAGATAGGTAAATGAAGAAATTTTCAGATTTGAAAGTAGGAGAAGAGTTTTTTTAGAATACATTTTCAATAGAATCGATAAATAACTTTATTGCAGCAGCTATAATCACTATAGAAACTAGAATTTGTAATCCTTTTTCTTTAATTTCAAGTGACAATCTAGCACCAATCAAACCACCACCAAATGCCCCAATTGCCAACAAAAGTGCCTGATAATAATCTGGATGTCCTAGTATGCTGTGAGTAACCAATCCAGAAAATGATGCAAAAAGCAAAATCAATTGAGAGGTAGGTGCTGCATTTTTCATTCCCATTCGCATTGCAACTACCATTAATGGGACAAAGATTATTCCGCCGCCAATACCGAAAAAGCTAGATATGATGCCTGCAAAAAAGCTAGCACCAATAGCTAAAACCATAACTTGTTTTGATGTGTTTATTTGTCTAGATTCGATTTTCCTTCTCAAAAAAATGTAAGCCGCAGATGAAATTAGTACAAGCCCAAATAGAATTTTGAATATCATTGGAGTCACATCTGCTGAAATGTATGCTCCAAGTATTGTACCTGGAATAGATAACAATCCTAGTTTTAGTCCAATTGAATACTCGATTCTTTTCTGCCTTGAATATGAGATGGTTGATGCCACTGCATTGCTAAATGCTGCAAAAAGACTGTTGCTTGCTGCAAGTGTTGGGGGAAATCCTGCAAAAGTTAAAACTGGTACCACTATGATTCCACCTCCTAAACCAATCATAGATCCCAATACCCCTGCTGCAAATCCTAAAGGGATTAACCATAATTCTTCAATCATTGTGAACCTGAAAACAAAACATTCTAGTCTATATAACTAAATTGAAATAATGTCTAGCACAGAATTTTCAGTTATGCCAAATTCGTTAACAAATCCTGAAGTTACTTCAAGAATATACAGTGCTTGATTAGTTCCCGGATTAACACCACTGCAAGTTGCGGTTTCAAGTGCTGACTTGCAAGGAGGTACATTTTTTTCTATATGAACAATTTTCCCATCACTATCAAACCATATCATGTCTATAGGAAATTGCATGTTTAGCATCCACAATGAATAAGTTCCAGGTTTTTCAAAAACAAAAAACATCCCTTGATCATAAGGAAGCTGTTCTTGAAACATTAAACCCCGAACTCTGCCTGGTTCAGTATCAGCAATTTGGACTTGCAAAACTTGATTATCTATCTTTATTGTCCCCATGGGAAAATCTACAGATTCTAGTATTGAATCACTGGGGATAGTGAGAATTCCAAAAACTCCAATTATTAATGCAGAAATAGCAATTGGGACTATTACTTGAAGTCTTGTTGGCATGTTTTGTAACTATTATTTTCCTTTTAAAAACTAAAGTAAATCTCAAAGAATTGAGCTTTTAAAATCACTTATTGATGATGAGGTAGCACGGGTTTGTTCTCCGATATCTTCGATTGTTCCACCATTGAATGTTTTGTCTAGATATCTTCCTGCTAGAATCATTGGAGCACCAATTGCACATGTAACACCAGTTGGTTCTGGAACCCATAGCATGATAAAACCAATTTTTTGAAGCTTTTTTCCAGGGGCAGGAGCTTTATGCAAAGCACCAAGTGATTTTACAGTATTTTTATCATGAATTTTAGCAATATCATAATACATACTGTTTCTTCTTTTTACAGAGCCAGAGTATGCCCTAAGTTGTGCAACTTTCTTTGCTAATGCGTCCTCCATTTCCTTTTCTCATTTTTGAAAAATTAGTTAAAATTCAAAGATCAAGTTCGATTACTTTCTAGTCAACAATCCGTCACCTGAGTTGAATTTTGCTTGATTTTAGGTATGAAATTATATCAAGGTGCATAGAAATTAAAAACAGTTGAAGAAAAAAGATGACAAGAGATTAGAATCAATCAAGGCAGCACACCAATCAGAAAAAATGGCTTCCAGCACTAGAATCGAGGATTATTTGGAAGTGATTTCTGAGTTAGTAGAGCTTAAAGGCTATGCTACGACACTAGACATTTCACGATACATGGATGTTAGCGCTCCAAGTGTAACAAAAATGCTTCAGCGATTAGATGAAGGTGACTTTTTAGAATATGAGAAATATCACGGGATTAATTTAACTTCTAAGGGTGCTCAACTAGCAGAAAACATTCGTCAAAAACATGGAATTTTGTTAGAATTTTTTGAGATATTGGGAATTAGTCATGATACTGCAAATCAAGATGCTGAAGGAGTTGAACATCATCTCAATCCTAAAACTATCAAGCAGTTAAGAAAATTTATTACTTTTCTAAAATCAAATCCAAAAATTTTAGATAACTTCAAAAATCTTTAACAAAGATTTGAATATCATTTTGTGATCCAGCTAATTTCATTAATTTTTTTGCGGTATCTGAACGTCTAGGAATTTTAATTTGTCCTTTTCTTCCAATTCTAGATGATGTGATGTACTTGTCATCAACATAAACATCTGCATGCATTCCAGTGTATTCTCTGCTAACTGAAAGAATCACTGCAGTTTTTGATTCTGAAAAAGTAAACGGTAATTCATAATTTGTCGCGGCCTCATCAGATGGGCCTTTTTCTACAACATCAATGTGTACTTTGAGTCTTTTTTCTAAATCGTTTATTGTAGAGCCACCTTTGCCAATAATTGATGGGATATTTTGTTTGTCTACTTTGACTTTGACACTATTTTCAGATAAGATTTCAACTTCTGCTCTTGGATCAAATTTTTTGAACACGTCTTTTACTTTTTCTTCTGCTAATTGTCCTACACCAAATTTTGTTGCCTTTTTTGATACAGGAACGATTACGTTTTCTTCTCCAAAGGTATAGATTTCATGTTCCAAGTTGTGATCCTCAAAGTCTCTAATTTCAATAACAGGTCTTGCTAGGTCTTGTTCAGTCATTCCAGATGGAACTTTGACCTTTAATTCTAGTTCGTATACCTTGGCAATTTTGCCATCCTTCACGAAAACAACAGTATCTAGAACATTTGGAATAATTCCTAACTCTATTTTTCCTATGAATCGTTGAATTGCATCAAGCGGAGAGTTGGCATGAACTACGCCCACCATTCCAACTCCAGCTAATCTAAGATCAGAAAATATTCTAAAATCCTCTCTTCTTCGTATTTCATCAAATATTGTATAATCAGGTCTGACGAGAAGCAGAATATCTGCGGAATTTTCAAAGCTACCATCTAATCTTGTGTACTGTGTTACTCCGGCATCTACTTGTAGATCTCTAGGAGATTCGAACGTTTTAACAATTTTTCCTCCACTATGATAAAAATTTGCAAGACTTGATGCAAGTGTACTTTTTCCAGAACCTGGGGGCCCTGAAATCAAAATTCCTTCTGCACGTTCAGAAAATCTTGACATTAATTTTTCTGAAACATGGTATTCATTTAGTTCAAGTTTTACAATCGGATGTACAATTGTAATTTCATATCTTTCAGAAAATGGAGGTTGTGTAATTGCTATTCTATAATCCTCATATTGAATTACAAGTGCTCCTGCTTTAGAAATTTCAATATTGCTAGAATCTGAGATTTTTGATCTTTCAATAATTTGTGATGCAATACTGTGCAGATAATCTCGTGTTAGGATTTTTTCTTCAAGTTTTGTTAGATCAAATGCTCCAGGTTTTCCTTTTTTTGCAAAAGGTGATACTCCTTCTTTAAGATGCACACTCATAGTTTGTGCATCAAAGAATCTTAGAAATTCAAGTTCCTTTTCTTCTTGTTCAGGTTTTTGATATTTTACTTCTATTCCTTCTGCTTGTGCAACTAATGATTGAGCATAGTCTGAAGTGTAAAGAACTGCATCATTTTGTTTAGCGACATCTTGAATTATTGCATCAATTCTTCCTCTTTTTGCAAGACTTAGATCATCAACACTTGGTCGTTTTCCTTCAAATTTTATAGAAATGCCGTGTTTGCTTGAAAGATCTTGAAGTTTTTTTATTTCTTCAAGCCCTACAAAACCTTGTTCTTTTTTCTGTGCAGCTTGGGATTGTAGTTCATCTAAAACTGCCATTGGAATGATGATTTCTGTGTTTTCTAGTGAACCAGATTCAACTTCTTTCATGATTTGACCATTAATGATTATGCTTGTATCAACGACTATCTTAGACAACGAAGAAAACTCTTCAAACCTACTTTTAATCATAGCGAAATTTCAATGAAAGTTCAAAAATTATTTTGAAACTATTTCTGAAATTACTTTTAAAACATTATCAAAATCAAAAGGTTTTGAAATGTATGCTTTAGCCCCAGCAATTATACACTGATTAATTATTTTTTGATTATCTGCTGCAGTGATAAGAATAATCTTTGCGCTTGGATGCCTTTCCATGATTTCTTTTACCACAGTTAGACCGTCTTTTTTAGGCATCGCCAAATCCAGTAACAGAATTTCAGGTTTTAATGCAGAGTATTTTTCTACAGTATCTTGACCATTTACAGCTTCTCCTGCAACAGAATGTTGTCCTATTTCAAGAATGTCTTTTAGGACTAGTCTAATTGCATCTGAATCATCTGCAATCAATATTGATACCATGATAGTTTTCTTTTAAAATAATTATTTAAACAGATTACTTAGTCAAAAAACTCCGCATATTTTGTTTTGATGGTTTGTTTTAGACCATCAATTTCTACAGTTGAATCTCGCATTAGATCTTTCATTAACTTGTTTGATTGTTTTGTTGTTTCAAAAATTCCTTCAATTTTTTCTCCTTCAAGGATTTTTTTTATTAATTCATCATTAAGTGAAGCTAACTCTCCAATTTTTTTTTGACCCATCATAGGTGCCAGTCCTTTTATTTTGTGAAGGTGTTTTTCAATTTCAG
>JADFGC010000027.1:0-15498 GCA_022567895.1 Nitrososphaerota archaeon | reverse complement strand
GTAGAAAAGAAGGACGTCAAAATTGTTGTTGATGGAAAACTTGTGAATATTGACGCAGAACATGGTGAAAAGAAATACCATGCCAAAGTTCCAATCAAATACAAAGTTGATGAAAATTCTGTAAAGGCATCATACAAGAACGGTATTCTTGAAATAATCTTCAAGCAACTGCCTGAAGAAAAACCAAAAGGAAAAACAGTGGAGGTCGAATAGACTCCATCTTTTTTATGGTGATATGAATGAGCGAATTAGAATTAAGAATTGAGGGAATAAAGGCAAAGGGTAAATGATATGAAAGAAAAGTGCAGTGTACTAGATATACAACATTTTGAAATTAGAAGAATTGATGCCAATCACGTGAAATGTTTTACTTGTAATAAGATTTGGAACAACCAAGAATTTGAAAATGATTATAGTGATATGAATGGACGAATTAGAATTAAAAATTGAGGAAATTCCACAACAACATGTTGGAAACGGAAGAGCAATAATTGATCCTAAAATTATTGAAGATACTAAATGGAATACTGGACAAATTTTAGAATTAACTTATAACAAAAAAACTCATGTAAAACTTTGGCCAGGATCTCCTGAAGACTATGGTTCTGGTATTGTAAAAATTGATGGAATTACACGACAAAACATTGGAGCAGGAATTGGTGATAAAATAAAAATCAAAGCTGTTGAAGCAAGTTCTGCTGTACAAATTGTTCTATCTCCAACAGAAAAGATTCAAGCTGAAGGATTACAAGAATACATGAGACAAAACTTTTTGAATCATATCTTTACAACTGGTGATACCATAACTCTTGGTACACAAATGGGTGGAAAGATTCAGTTTATTGTAACTAGTACAAAACCTGCAAAACCTGTAATTGTAACTGAACAAACAATTTTCAAGCTTGGTTCAATGGCAAAAGCAATTGATTCGTCTTATCCAAGAATTACTTATGATGATCTAGGCGGATTAAGAAAAGAAGTTCAAAAGATTCGTGAAATGGTAGAATTACCTATGAGACATCCTGAATTATTCGAGAAAATAGGCGTCGAAGCACCAAAAGGTGTGCTTTTGTATGGTATTCCTGGCACGGGAAAAACCCTTCTTGCAAAGGCAGTTGCTGGAGAAACTAATGCTCACTTTACTTCACTAAGCGGTCCTGAAATTATGGGAAAATACTATGGTGAATCAGAACAACGACTCAGAGAAATTTTCAAACAAGCTGAAGAAAACGCACCAAGCATAATCTTCATTGATGAAATTGATTCAATTGCACCAAAAAGGGAAGAAGTAACAGGTGAAGTAGAAAAAAGAATTGTTTCACAGCTTTTAGCATTAATGGATGGAATGAAAAGTCGTGGCAAAGTTGTTGTAATTGCTGCAACAAACAGACCTGATTCCATTGATCCAGCTTTAAGACGACCAGGAAGATTTGACAGAGAAATAGAGATTGGAATTCCAGATGAGCAAGGACGAAATGAAATTCTAAATATCCATACCCGCGGAATGCCAATTGAAGAAAAAGTTGATCTCAAACAAATTTCAAGGATAACTCATGGCTTTGTTGGAGCTGATTTAGAATATCTAGCAAAAGAGGCTGCAATGAGATCACTCAGACGAGTAATGCCAGAAATTGATCTTGATCAAGAAAAAATTTCTTCTGAAGTTTTACAAAAGATCAAAGTAACTAGTGAAGACTTTAGAGATGCACTAAAAGAGGTTAGACCATCTGCATTAAGAGAAGTTCTAGTTCAAGTACCAAATGTAACTTGGGATGATGTTGGTGGATTAGATTCACTAAAAGAAGAATTGCGTGAAGCAATTGAATGGCCACTAAAGCACAAAGAAGCAATTGAATACGTAAACGTAGAAACCCCAAAGGGAATTTTACTATATGGTGATCCAGGAACTGGAAAGACTTTGATTGCAAAGGCTGTTGCAAAGATGACGGAATCAAACTTTATCAGTATTAAAGGACCAGAACTTCTTTCAAAGTGGGTTGGCGAATCAGAAAAAGGAATCAGAGAAATATTTCGTAAAGCAAGACAAGCTGCACCATGTATAATCTTCTTTGATGAGATTGATGCACTTGTACCAAGGCGTACAGGCGGAAGTTTAGGCTCACATGTTACAGAAAGCGTGGTATCACAAATTCTAACCGAGATTGACGGCCTTGAAGAGTTACACAATGTGCTAATCATTGGTGCAACAAACAGACTAGACATTGTTGATGAAGCATTGCTAAGACCTGGAAGATTTGATAGAATTATCAAGGTTCCAATGCCTGACGTAAAAGCTCGTGAAAACATCTTCAAGATTCACACAAAGAAAAAACCAATTGCAAAAGACGTTGACTTTGCAAAACTAGTAGAGCTCACTAAAGGCTTTAGTGGTGCAGAAATTGCTGCAATAGCAAACAGAGCAGCCATAACAGCACTAAAGCGATATGTTAGTGGCAAGTTAAAAAACATCAAAGAAATTGAGATTTCACAGCAGGATCTAGTAGATTCCATAAAAAAGGTCAGACCTGTTCACATTAGAACAGAAGAACCCTTAACTCAGACAATTAAGTAGAGATATCAAAGGAGGACATGAAATGAAACTCTATCTTGATTTTACCCCTTGTACTGAATGCAAGACCATGATGAGTGAGCTTAGCGATCCAAAAATGCTTCTAGCTGATGATGAAACAAGAGCAGATGAATCTGCAAAGTTTCTCAGACATTTAACCTATAATCACACCGAGGTGGTTCAGGCTGTAATGAGAGATTTACCAAAGCAAAAAAGAGATCAAGAATTTGATTTCTTCAAATAATTTTTTATTTACAATAACTATTTCCTATAACACTGGTATGAAGAGTCTCTTTACTTTACTATTGTTTTCAATTTTATTTACTAGCGTTTTAGCGAACCAATCTTTTGCACAACAAGAAGATCAAGTACCTGTCCCCCCTCCCATACCGCAACCAATTCCTGAACCAGAACCAATTCCACAACCAGAACCAGAACCAATTAGGGAACCATTTCCAGGACTAACAGATGAAGAAAAACTTGAACAATTAACAGAAGAAAACAAAAAACTCAAGGCCGAAAATATAAAACTAGAATCACAAATTGATGATTTAAAAATTGATAAAAGCTTCTTGCAAAACCAAATTGATGAGCTAAACAAGAAACTAAATAACTTACACGCAGTTGTTCTAGAGCAAATCAAAGTCATTATGAGCCTTGTAGTACAACTAAAAGATACTGTATTTGAAAACGTGTTTTTGCCCTTTAATTCAGCTTAGATACTGTCTGCTAGGTTTGTAAGGCCAAGTGTTTTCTTGATTAGAGCAGCCCTTGTTCTGATTGTGACATCGCTTACACCAGCTGTTTTTGCAAATTTCTTCTGACTAATCTTTTCACCATTAATTATACATGCAAGATAAAGTGAAGCTGCTGCAAGTGCAACTGGATGTTTTCCTGATGTAATATTTTCATCCTCTGATCTTTTAAAAATAGATAGAGCATCACGCTTTGTTTTTTCTCTGAGATTTAGATTGTTTGAAATTTTTACAATAAATGATGCTGTATTATATTGATCTAGTTTTAGATCGAATTTCAGAATCAAAGTTCTCAGATCACGTGATAGGCTTCTTCTCTCTATATTTCCTACCTTAGCAATATCATTAAGTGTTCTTGGAGTATTAGTTACTCTACATGCTGCATAAAGAGCCGCTGCAACTAGAGAAGCCATAGTTCTTCCTCTAGTGAGTTTTGCACTAGCTGCTTTTCTATAGATATACGCTGCTTCTTCAACTACATTATCTGGAATTGCAAGTTTTGTTTTCATTCCGTTAAGTAAAGTGAATGCCTTACTTAGTGCAGATGTAGTTCTTGATTTACTACGTTTATCCCATTGTCTTAGTCTTACAAAAGCGAGTTTTGTTTTGCTAGATAATGCACGACCAGATGAATCAACGTTGTTTCCAATAACTGTAGATAGTCCTTTGTCATGCATTGTTAGTGACATTGCAGGACCAGTTCTTGCTTGAGACATGAACTCTTCTTGCGTATATCCTTGACTTTCATGCGACAAATCAGCTATGTTTTGCACTAGGACAAGACCGCAACCCCCGCAGAGCAATTCGCCTCTTTCAGCATCAGTAATGACGGGGTAGGTTTTGCAAGTATCTAATTGACACTTGACATCATAATCTGTAGAATAATTCTGTACCACTGTTACATACTATACGTTATAGGCAAATAAAAGGAAGATCAAACAGGCAAAATTTTCGATAAAAATTAGTTTGTTTTGCAAAAAATGCTGCGTAAAAACTATGCTTTAGTTATTGATTCTCTTGTATGTCCTTTATTCATGACCATTTGAATTATGAACTCTGAAGAATAATCAATTCCATGCTCAGCGTCAAAGTGAGAACGTAACTGTTCAATTAATTTAGTGTCACATTCTCCTTCAGCAACATACTCACATTCAAAACCATACTCTTTGCATGCAAGCTTTATCATCATAATTAGCTTGGACAAACTATCGATATAAAAACTATTTTCTAAAAATCGATCTTCGAACTAAGTCACTCATGTAATGTCAAAAAAGAATAAGACAATTATCTAAAATAATAAGGAAATAAAAGAAACCTAGACTAAATTATAGTACGGTAATCCAAAAAGACATTCAAGATTATGTTGAAAATCACATCGAATTTATGGTTAGACAAACTGAATCATACCTACCTTTCATAAAAATTGCTTTTCCATACTCACAAAATTTAGCCGAATCTTGTTTTAGTCTAATTGTCGGTAATGCTCTATCAGTTTTTATAAATCAATATGGAATGAGAATGAAGTATCCTTCAGCTTCTGATTTTGAAGATTTTGGAAAACTTACTTTCAAATACAGAAGTCAGATTGACAAATTTTTTAAATAAAATTTAACAATAAGCTTTCACTCTTCATACTGTATTATTTTGTATTCACTATTCTATTCGTTTGTAAATAACTTTGAATTCTCCTGCAAGATAAAATGCTATGTTCAAGAGGTGTGTCATTTGGTTCATAGTCGTCTTATTTTTTGAGCACTGACGCAATATTGTCAAAGCTTTCATTGCCGAAATTATTTCCGTTTCTTTATCACCGGACCAACATTTGAAAGCCTCAGATACATCTAAACAAAAGTTGAGAAGATACTCTTCCCAATTTTTAATTGAGGTTATAGGTTTCAAGCCCGTTGGGAAAACACTTGCACCTAACTCACGAAACTCGTTTCTTCTATCAATCAAAAGCATTTCTAAGGCTTTTTTCATTCTCTTCTCTTCAAACCTATGAGCTAATAGTATACTCATATCCCAACATTATATTACATTAATCTGAAAAATAAACATTTAGAATACATTGCACTACATTCCTCAAATCTGATCTATATTCCCGTTCTTTGTTAGAAAAATTATGAAAAAAATGGATCCTTTAAACTTTCAAAAGAACAGAAAGCAGGGGAAACCAAAGATGAGTTATAAGAAAAAAATCACATTAATCATATAATGATAAAAGATAGAGTTGAGGCAGGTAAATTACTTGCTGATAAAATACATTTAATTGACAATCGTGACTTTCTAGTATTAGCTATTCCTCGCGGTGGAGTGATAGTCGGTCATGAAATTGCAAAAAAAATCAATTGTAAGCTAGACATAGCAATTTCTAAAAAAATTACTCCTTCTGATAATCCAGAATTTGCTATAGGAGCAATTACACATGACGGTACACTATTTCAAAGCAATTATTGGAAAAACTATGCCAATGATCCAAATCTAAATGAAGAGTTATCTAAAAAAAAATTAGAAGTGAAACGAAGATTGGAGGAATATAGAGGTAATTCTGAATATAAAATAACAGATAAGAAAATAATTCTGGTTGATGATGGAATTGCAACAGGCTCAACAGTTTTTGCAATTTTAAATTGGCTAACAAAACAAAATGTCAAAGAAATAATTTTGGCTATACCTGTTATGCCTTCAAGCGTTTTTGAATTAATGAAAAAAAACGTATCATCAATTGTATCATTGGAAGTTCCGGATGAATTTGCTGCTGTTGGACAGTTTTACAAAAGTTTTGACCAAGTCTCAGATGAAGAAGTAATCAAAATATTCAAGAAATATCGAAATTAATTATTAAAGCTGATAAAAACCTCATTATATGGAGAAAAAAAATGGTAGAAAATAATTATCAAATTCTCGGTGTTCATGAAGGCGCCACAAAAAAAGAAATTCGAGATGCATTTCGAAAATTAGCTCTTGAACATCACTCTGATAGAGGAGGAGACATTGAACTATTTAAAAAAATTAAACAGGCTTATGATGACTTGAAACTTGGTAAAAAATATCCAGACTCTCCTGAAGAAAGAAGAAGAAAATCCAAAGTTTACACTTTTGATGAAGAGGAAGAAATTATAAGAAACAAAATTCTTGCAGAAGACCTTTCTAAAGATATGAAAGTTGCTGAAGAATGGGCAAGTGCATTAAACAGAGCTAACGCGACAGGAATTAGATTTTTTGGTTCAAAAACACTTGGTGAATTAGAATTTGAAAGAAAGGCAAATGGAGCACTCTCAATAAAAGGAAACTACAAGGCAGGAGGTCTCAAGTATGATGGACCAATAATTATGCAAGGTAATATCACTAGCCCCTCTTGGAGTAAAGATCATAAAACTGATATTAAAATTACAAAAGGCGATTTTAAACTTGTAAATCCTCTAGAAAATAAATATAAAATTGAAAATGGTGCAAAGATTACTTCAGATCATGGTGACGTAATTGTTGGTAATGTGTTTGGAAAAAAAGATCAAGTCCAGGATCCAACAGGTAAGGTCGGTTTATACACAATCAAAGAACACAGAACTCATCTAATTGCTCCAAATGGAAAAATCGTTGTAGAAAATGCTGCAAACACCGTTTCTTTGGAAAGTGATTCTTTGATAATTCTCAATATGGAAGATGATGTAAAGATAAAGGCCAGAGAAATTCTAATCTATGGTCATAAATTAACTTATGATGTTAAAATTGAATTAAAAGAAGGCGGCTTTATTAGATTCTTTGAAGACTTTTCTGTTCAAGGATTAAGTGATGATGCAATTATAAAATTAGAAAATGGAAAAAAAATTCGACTTCGAGAATTGAAAATCAAAAAGATTAAGAATTTACCACCAGAGTTTGTCAACAGTAAGAATAATTTCTCAAAAAATGATACTATAGTAGGCAATGGGTTCACGATAACCTATGAATTATTAGACAATTTTGGTAAAAAATCTAGCAATGCAAAGAAGATTGGTTGGACATCAAAATTAGGTGGTTTAAGAAAATCTTGACTAAATGGAAATTTACTCCAACTGATATTGTAGACTTCTATTATTACCCAATGTCCAGAAATTTTAGGATTGTTTAGTTTCTGTTAATAAATTCATTATACCCTCATTTGTTACTATTCCAACCACTTTTCCATCTTTACTAGGATCAATAACAGGTATAATATCAAAGGGATGAGAATTCATTTTCTGAATTACTGTAAAGAGATAGTCTTCAGGCAAGACTGTATGGAACTTTTTGTACATTACATCCGCAATCGTTGTAATATCGCGAGTTTTTTTATGGAATTTATCAATTTCACGTTTTGAAACTATTCCTACAAGTTTATTTTGTTCATCAAACACTAGAAATGATTTTTTGTTAATATCATTATTTTCAAGAAACTCTTTAATGGTAATCTCTGGTGTTGTCTTTAAGAATTCTGTATTAATTACCGCCATAGCAGAAACATCTGATACAACTCTTCTGAAATATACTGGAATCAGTCCAAGCTCTGATGTGCCTACTTTGACATGTATAATTTTCTTTAACTTACGTTGAAGCTCAACGCTTGATATTATCATAGTCATAAGAGTTCCAAAAACCAAAAGCGAAAATAGATCATCATCTAATATTTCCACTTGTAGTAAAGATAGCATCAAGGCCAAATCAACTGCTCCTTTTGCCATGACACCATATGCTACAGTTGTAGCAGGTCGCATCTTGGCTATTCGTACCGCAAGATAGGAGCTGAAAAATTTTACACCTATTATGATTCCAAGAAATCCACCGATAACCCACCATTCCAGATTAAGAAAAGCAGTACTAAAGTGAAGGCCGATACCTGCAAAAAATATTGGAATAAAAATTCCGTATCCTATAGCGTTAACACTTTTTGAAATTTCAGTATATTCTTCTTTAGCCATTCTAGATACAGCAATTCCTAGAAGAAGTGCACCTATTGCCCCATGAATTCCACTAATCTCAGCAAAATACGCAACAAATAAAATTACTCCAATTACTACTCCAAAATACACTTGTTTAGCACGAAGATGTTTTTTTATTATACGGAAAAAACGTGGCAAAATAAAAACTGAAACAAGTCCAGCTACAACAAAAAATATTATCATCTTTGCAAATAACCACAAAAATTCTGAAAACTCTTGAGTCTCACTTGTATTGAGTTGAATCATTACACTAGTAACAATAATTGCAATAAATTCTACAATTGCAGCTACAGTAAAAATTTCAAGACCGATAGTTGATCGTAACTTTCCAAGATCACTTAGTATCTTGGCTGTAACACCAAGACTAGAAGCAGCAATGACACTTGCAATTGCAAACGATTTTACAAAATTCATATCTAAAGATAATCCAAAAAGACCTGCAACAACAAATGGTATCAAAAATGCAACTATAGAACCAGCAAATATTCTGCCCCTCATTACTCTAAATAATCCAGCAAGATCAATTTCTTCAAGACCAATCAGGAAGAATAAGAAGAACACTCCGATCGAGATGAAAAGTTCAATTGCTTCAATTGGTTGGACAATTGCAAAAAGTGCAGGACCAACAATTATTCCTGCAAGGACATTTCCTAGAATTGTAGGCTGGTTAATTCTATGCATAATTTCGCCAAATAATTTGGCTGCAACTATCAATACCGCAAGATATAGTATTGCCTCAAATACCATACGGCTTTCCAATTGTTTATGGTCATATTCTTTTTGGTTCCAATAGTTACACTGTAATTCAAATGATATGATAAATTCCGATGTGTTGGTTAATCTATACAGGATTATACGGCATTAAGGCATGATCATTGTTTCTGTGGGTGTCACAAAACAGTCAGTATCAATAAATATTGGCATTAGTTAGTTTTTGCATGCCAAGTATAAAGTGTGTATCATGTGGAATTGGATTCTTTTCTCCTACGGGTTCAAACAAATGTTCTAGGTGTACAAGTAAAGAATCACAGGAAACCGAAGCAAGTCATGATTCTTGTGGTTGTGGCCATCAACACTAAAAGCCATATTTTCTTTTTTAATTAACAATTGATACAACTTTTTTTTCAGAGTTAAAATGAAAACAATTTCTAAAACAGGAACAAATATTCACAGATCAAACAGACAAATCTAGGTATTTTAAAAAGAAATTAAGTTGATTGAACCGTCTTAGTCGATTAATTCAGTCCAACCTTTTACGAAGACTGAATTCTTGTAGAGTGGAACTGGTTGTCCAACTGTAAAGTCCATAGGTCTCATCCAAAAGATTGCTTTTGTTGGGCAAACTCCAATGCATGCTCCGTCGGAGATACATCTTTCTGGATAAAATACGAATGCTTTACCTCTTTTCCAGCCTTCAACAGGTTTTACTCTGAGTACATCAGGTCCCAAAGTTGTGCAGATTTCTACGCATAGTGCGCATCCAATGCACATTTGTTCACTAATGTCTGGTAATATTGCTACTGGCATTATGAATGGTTTTTGTTTCAAGATCTTAATATAACTTACCCAAAAACCTCAGATTATAACGGCGTTTGAGAATGTTATAACAGTGTTTGATTTACTGATCGCAAAACTAGTTCTAAAAAAATTCTAAATTATTTTAATTGAATCTACTACGGCTTCATCATCACCAATAACTTCCATTGTTATTTCAGAATTGTACTTTTTCAGATACATCTTTGTCATTTTTGTATCAACAATACGTCTACCAGTTGGGGATAAGACCCAACCTTCCTTCTCTTTTTTTCTAACCATGCTTGAAAACAAAACACTAGAACCAGATTCTTTTGCCATAAAGACTAACAACATAATGTATGCATTTACTAGTCTACCAATGTTTTTTCCATCAAACAAATTGTATAATCCATTTAAAGAGTCAATGATTACAACTGATTTCTGATTTAATATCATCAATAAAATCTTCTTTAGAATTGCATTCCAATCATCTTTTGAGGGAGCAAACAAAGAAACATTTGCGTTTTTGGGTAACATTTCTGAATTTACATAACCACTATACAACAAATCAAAATCAAGATAAATTATCGGAGTATCAGTCTGGTCAATTAACTTACTAAGAAACGCAGCCTTTGCAAATGGTTCGTTACATAAAACTGCTGTTAGTGTATTTTCATTCAAATATTTTCTTGCTTCAGAAATTCCAATCAATGAGCTTTGATCAGGATTTTTATCCAACATTGAACAAGCCTTTAGCTGATATAAGAATGAATTTAGAAGAAGACATTTCAAATGATTTTCCAAACGATGGTAAAATTTATCTCAATAATGCATCTGTTTCTCTAATCCCGTTTACCAGCATTAAAGCAATGACAGACTTTCTAATTTCTTATAATGCAGTTGGTCCAGATTCTATTGATTCTGAACCTTTTGTGACTGAAAAACTACGAAACACAAGAAAAATAATTGCTCAATTGGTTAAGTGTCAACCAGAAGAAATTATTCTTACTCAAAGTACAACTGATGGTGTAAATGCAGTTGCAAACGGATTATCATTTAATTCAAACTCAAATATCATTATTCGAGGAATGGGACACGAACATCATGCAAATTATTATCCATGGTTGAGATTATCAAAAAAAGCACAAATCAAAAGTCTCAAAGTGGATGAATCTGGTTTTTTTAGCATGGATGATCTTCAAAACATGATTGATAATAACACAAAGCTTGTTTCGCTCAGCCATGCTTTGTACAACACTGGTACAATTCTTCCAGTCGAAGAAGTTGGTGAAATCTTAGAAAAGAAGAACATTCCATACTTTCTTGATACTGCGCAAACAATTGGCTGTATTGGAGATTTTGATGTAAATTCAACAAAATGTAATTTTATGTCCTTTAATGGCTCCAAATGGCTTTGTGGGCCAATGGGAACTGGATTATTCTATTGTAAAAAAAGTTCCAGTGATCTTCTTGAACCAATGGGAATTGGTGGAGAATCTGCAATGATTTATGATGAAACAAAACTCGCCTTCAAAGACATGCCAGAAAGATTTCAGACTGGATTTCGAAATTATGTTGGAATGGTAGGACTAGAATCATCAGTTCAATACTTGATGCGATTTGGAATTCAAAACATTAGAAGCAAAATCATCAAACTAGCAGATCAGCTTCGAGATGAACTATCAAAAATTTCTGGTGTAACTCTATATGGTCCAAAAGAGGCAGAAAAAAGAACAAGCATTGTCTCATTCAACATCAAAGGACAAGAGCCACAAGCAATAGTTGAAAAACTAGAAAAACAAAAAATTGTTCTTGCTGTTCGTGAAATTGAGGATAAAAAACTAGTTCGTGTTTCTCCTCACTTTTTTAACACAGAGTCAGAAATTCAAACAGTAGTAGATGCTTTAAAAAAATTATAGATTTTCTTGCTCTTGTATAACCATCATTGTAAGAGTAGATTGAACCTTGTCAATTTTTCTGATTTTATTAGTAATAATTGAACGAAGTTCGTCAGTATTATCTGTAGTAATTTTCAAAATAATATCGTATACTCCATAGACACCTGCCACTTCATATTTTATTCCACTCTCACCATCAAGAATCTTCTTTACTTCATCGATAATGGTTTGTTCAGATCCTAAATCCGAATTTAGTAAAACGTATGCAGTTGGCACATTTCCAGATTTCATAGGACGATATTTAACCTTTGATTATTTTTTTCAAAAACTGATTAACTACATAGCATAGATATTTTCATGGTTGCACTAGATCTAACTTTAACAATTTCAAAAAACCTACCAATGTTTCCTGGTTCCCCAAAACCCCAATTCATTTCATGGTCAACAATAAAAAAAGACGGATACAATCTAGAGTTACTTTTTTTGAGCTCTCACTCTGGAACTCACATAGATGCACCATACCATTTTATTAAAAATGGAAAAAAAATTCATGAAATTCCAGTTAGTAGACTAACAAATAATGCAATTTTAATTAAATTAAGAAAAAAAGCAAATCAAGCAATTTCAAAAAATGATATCATAAAGTTTGAAAAAAAACATGGAATAATTCCAAAAAATGCCACAATAATTTTTGCAACAGGTTGGCAAAAAAATCTACAATCAACAAATTATTTTGAAAAAAATCCCGGACTCTCAGTTTCAGCAGCAAAATATCTTACCTCAAAAAAAATTAACTTGGTTGGAATAGATTCTCCCAGCATAGATTTAGGAAATGAAAAAAAGTTTTCAGTGCACCAAATTCTTTCAAAAAATAACATTTTGATTGTAGAGAACTTAGCAAACCTTACCAAAATTCCTGGAAACTATTTCAAATTAGTCGTTCTTCCACTAAAACTAAAAGATGCTACAGGTTCTCCAGTTAGAGCAATCGCTCTCTAGATTACAAACTGAAATCGTTGTTGCTTGTAGTTTTTTGATAAAGAACCCACAATTGGTAACTGATGCTGACATTTTATGCATCGATTCTTTTCATCAAGATTCCATTCCTGTATATCAAAACCAAATCTCTTTACAGCAATGCTATTGCATTCAGGACAATAGGTGTGCTCAAGAGGATGGCCTGGCACATTACCAATGTATACATATTCAAGTCCTTCTTTTTTTGCAATCTCGTAATGCTTCTCAAGTGTTTTTACAGGAGTTGAATCAAACTCCATCATCTTATAGTCCGGATGAAATCTCAAAAAATGAATAGACATCTCAGGACCAAACTCATCATAAACAAACTTGCATAATTTTTTTGCATAATCCAAATTATCTCCAGCTTCGGGAATTATTAGATCTGTAATCTCAAGATGAATCTTGGTTTTATCACGAATTTCTATTAGAGTATCAAAGATTGGTCTAGGATCTGGAACTCCAATATATTTTCTAGTAAATTCAGGTTCTGCACTTCCCTTAAAATCAACAGTAATACAATCCAAAAACTCTTCCATCATTTTCACAGTTTCAGGAGTATCATAACCATTTGAAACAAACATGTTGAACAACCCTTTTTTCCTTGCAATAACACCAACGTCTCTTGCAAATTCTATGAAAATTGATGGTTGATTGTATGTGTAAGCAATTCCATCACAGTTATAGTTTAGCGCAGATTGAACAACTTCGTCAGGCGTCATATCAGTTCCCTCCACTTTACGTCTTTGACTAATGTCATAGTTCTGACAATACTTACAAAGCCAATTACAACCAGTTGTAGCAATTGAAAATATTTTAGAGCCTGGCATATAATGAACGGCTGGTTTTTTTTCTATTGGGTCAATATGTCCAGCAATTACTTTGCCGTAAACAAATAGATCCAACTTTCCATCTACATTTCCCCTAATTCCACAAAGTCCAATCTGTTCTTTTCCAATTTCACAATATCTCGCACAAGCAGTACAACGAACCTTATCATTAGGTAATTTTTCGTATAGAATTGCTTCTTTTCCCATCAGCAACTTACTACATCTTTTACCCATATAAGCAACAACTTTTTTCGCAATGCTAAAAATATAGAAAAGACTGCTTTCTCTTATGAGCAAGCCTGGCAATCTATGGCGAAAAGTACATGGCAAAATTACGAAAAAACCTACGAATTTTTCATGGTTAATTGAAGAGAAATTAGCAGGCTCTGGAATGCCTACAACTTTTGATGAGCTTGACTGGGTGCTAAAACAAGGCGTTAAATCAATTGTAACAATGACTGAAAACGCATTACCAGAATCTTGGACTGAAGATGTAAAGTACCTGCATGTTCCAACATCAGATCTTACTGCACCTGACATGGACAAAATTGATACTGCAGTTGATTTCATCCATGAAAGAATAAACAACAAAGAAGCCGTAATGGTTCATTGTGCTGCAGGAATGGGCAGAACAGGAACTGTACTTGCATGTTATTTGGTAAAGTATCACAAACATTCACCAAAAGACGCAATTGACAAATTAAGAGAAAAAAGACCAGGTTCGATTCAATCAGAAACACAAGAAATTGCTATACGACTATACGAAAAACACGTAAAAAATTGATTATTGTGTAACTTCTGAAACTAGTTTTCCATCAACAACTTTAATCTTGATTTGCTTGTTTTCAATGAAAACCAATGTTATACCGTCTTCACTATTAGGATCTTCAACTTTAACAAGTTCTATCATTTTGATTGGATCATATTTTTCCATTTTTTTCACTCCGGTATTGAAATAGTTTCAATTTTGTTGTCTACTGCTTTGATAAACATGAATCTGTTGTCTTTGAAGATAATTGTTATCCCTCCTTCTTTATCAGGATCTTCAACTTCAAGGACTGGCTGTCCTAACAGTCCATCGTATTTTGTCATGAATACATTCAAAAAAAGTTCCTTATATTACTAATTGATTATTATTTCAATTTCTTTATGGTTCTTCACACTATCTGGCTCTGTATAATCATGTTTTTGCCAAGATGCCCAAACCTCTACACCAATCTTGTGTTTTCCTTTTCCCAAGTCAGAAGCATTAAAGTTGAATTTTTCATCAAAATCAAACAATTCTTGCTTTACTTCTTCTTCGGTTAATCGAATAAATGGCTCAAAATTTTTCGCTACTTGAACCCAAACCCTCTTTTCTTTCATAGGATTTACTAACTTTGGATTTCTAGTCCAAAAAATTGAGGCCTTTCTGTAAGAATCAACCGGCTTTCCAACCTCATGTTTTCGTAAACCTCCTGAAACCAATTTGATTCCATATTTCATTTTGAACATGGTATCGTTTTTGTTGTAAGCCTCTGTCCAGTTTTTTTCATTAAAATCATCCCGAATCGATCCCTTTACAGAAAATTTTACATTTATCGTAATTCTCTCATCTGAAGAAAATTCGTCTTTGTCCTTTACTAACTTAATTTCTGAGATATTGCTTCCGCCCATCACAATCGCTGATAATGATTTATATCTACAATAAGTTCTTTTTCCGAATACATGCAAGCTCAAGTAATAAACTCATCCTCAAAGGAAATCAACCTCTCCATAAAAGAGTCAGATGTTGCAACTCTATACATCATTCAACACGAGCTTCTAAAAGATTCTGCGATTGACTTTGCTGGTGTTATTATAAAACATCCACTAACCAATGAATGCTGGATGCGTGTAAATACATCAAAAAGTAGTCCTTTGAAAGAAATTACCAAAGCATCAGAATCTGCAATCAAAATTTCTGAAAATTTAAAA
>JADFGC010000075.1:0-4201 GCA_022567895.1 Nitrososphaerota archaeon | reverse complement strand
CTTACAAGACCTTTTTCTAGTGCTTTTCTATAGATGTAAGCTGCTTTTTCAATAACAGCATCAGAAATTGCAAGTTTATCTTTTAATCGATTTAATTCGCTGAAGGCTTGTCTAAAGTTTCTATCAATTGGCTCATGAACCTGACTTCTACTGTCCCAAGTTCTGAGACGCTCAATGGTGGTTTTCATTGAAGTACTAAGTGGCTTGCCAGAAGCATCTTTGTTTATTGGATTGATGATTGTTGCAAGACCCATGTCGTGCATTGTTAAAGAAGTTGGAGCTCCTGCTCTTGCTCTGTCTCCGTGTTCATCTTGTGTAAATGAACGCCATTCCGGACCAGATTCTTGTAATTTTTCAGATAAAACAAAGCCACATTTGGAGCAAAACATCTCACCAGAATCATTATCGGTAACGAGTTTTCCTCTTGCACATCGAGGGCACATTTGTTGATTTGATGCTTGCCGTACCATATTATCACGAATTTACAGGTTTCTTCTTTAAAGGGATTTATGAATCAACAAGTTTTCGGTGAGACTAACTAGGCAACATAAAAAAGTCCTCAAAACTCAGAAAAAATGGGCTATGAGATTGTTGATAATACTAGTGATTTTACTACTTTTCATAGTGATTATTCCTACTGCTGATGCTGCTACAATTAAACAAACGATGGAAGGGGGAATGGATATAGCGATCACACATCCTGACGTTGCAGTAATAGATAGAATAATTACAATTTCTTTTCTAGTTAAAAACAACGGTTGGGAAGACAAACAGGATGTAACTTTTACTTTTGGTCCAAGTAATGTTATCATTTCAGTAGAAAAAGATTCAATTCAAATTGAAAAAATTGCAGCTGGCGGATCATATGGAGAAACTGTTGATTTTAGAATTACATCTGATGCTTCACTAGGTTCACACTTTTTAAATTTAGAATATTCTCAAGTTTTGCTTGCAAACAATGAAGAGGCACAACCACCAACTCAAACAAACATTGCTGTTCCAATTTTAATCATAGATCAACCCAGAGTAACAATTCATATTGCTACTCCTAAATCATTATTTACAAATGCAGAATTTCCATTTACAGTTGAAATTATTTCAGAAGATATTGACATTAATGATGTAAAACTAGAGATTATTCCTCCTAAAGACATTAACTTTAGAGGAGAAACCTTGCATACATTTACTTCAATTCAGAAAAATGTTCCAATCTCTATAACATCTAGAATTATTACACCTTCTCAAGAAATAAACACCCAATACAATATTCCATTCCAAGTTATAGTTACTTATACTGATGATGTTGGTCAAGAAAATACTGATTCAAAAACAGTTTCTCTAATAATGCGTCCAAGAACATTCATGGAGCTAACAACTGATGGAGGAATTTGGATAGGAGATTTTTTCATAGCTCCTTATGTTAGTCTTGGAACGATAATTGGAATTCCTGCAGGAACCATACTATCTCTTGCAATAAGAAGAAAGTATTATGCTGCAAAACCAAAGAAGAAAAAGAAAAAACAGTCTAAATAGTTAAGATTTTTCTAATTTTCTAGCACCAGAATATTTCTGGTTTAATTCATCTTCAAAGAAGAATTTTTCATCAAATGCAGGTTTAAGATCATCAAGCCAAATTGCATTTTCATCATATTCAGCAAAGAATGGTTTTGATACCCATTCTGGGTTTCTTCCTTGCAAAAATTCCAATACAATTACTTTTTTGCCATTGATTGTTGCAATTCCATCAACCTGAACTTTACCAGGAGTTGCAGACATGCTTGGTCCTCTAACAGTTCTGCCAAGACCACTCATCTGCTTGTAGGCATTACTGAAAATTTCATGTGCTTTTACCAATGAAATACCAAAGTAGTGCTGTGCTCCTGTATCTCGTACTACAAACATGTAGTATGGAATACAGCCAAGCTGGACTTGTTGTCTCCACATTTTTACCCAAACATCAGAATCGTCATTTATGTGAGCTAAAAGAGGTGATTGTGTTCTTATCTGGGCACCAGTTTCTCTGACACGCTTTATTGCAACCGTATTTGCATTTGTTGAAAGCTCGATTTGGTGATTATAATGAGCCATGATTGCTAAATGCAGTCCTTTGTTTGTTACTTTTTCAAAAGTTTGCAGAGTTTGATCAGCGTCATCATCTGTCAAAAATTTGTAAGGCCAATATGCTAATGCTTTTGTACCAATTCTTATTGTTTTAAGATTTGGAAGATTAGCTTCTAATAATGCATCAATGTATGATTCAAACATTTTTGCTTTCATAATCATTGGATCACCGCCAGTAAACAAGACATCTGAAATTTCAGGATGCTCCGTAAGATATTGGACTAGTTGTTCGCTTTCTTTCATTGCAAACTTAATTTCATCCATTCCAACAAATTGTGGCCATCTAAAGCAAAAACTGCAGTATGCATGACATGTTTGACTTTGACTTGGGAAGAAAAGGCAGGTTTCTCTATACTTGTGTTGCATTCCATAAAGTTTTGTTCCATCTTTTAGTGTTGGAACGTTTAGCTCTAACTGTCCTGCAGGATGAGGATTTAATTGTAATCTGATTTCGTTTGCAGTTTCGTTAATTTGTTTTTTATCAGCTCCTTCTTTTAAAATACCAGCCATTTTTTCAAAATGTTTTGGCTTTAGCATTTCTTTTTGTGGAAATGTTAGAACAAAGATTGGATCATTTGGAATGTTGTTCCAATCGATTAATTGTTCAACAACATAGTTGTTTGCTTTGAATGGAAGGACACTTCCTACCACCTCCATCTCAAATTGATGTTCTTCAGAAAGTTTTTGAATTTGTGGAAGATTACGAAAGTTAGCTAGAGTATAAGTTTGAATTCTTGGGGATTCTGTTTCGCTCCAAGTTGATTCTTGTAACGTCATTTGCTAAAATGGGCTTTTACCATTGTTAAAGGTTAGGCGTGTTCAGATTTGATAAAAACCTAGATAAGACTTCGTTATTCTAGAAAATTAACGATTAGACATGGCTGAAGAACCGGACAATATACCAATAGGAGAGTTTGAGTCGGTTTCCCAGCTAATTGCTTCTTCAGAATCACTTCAGATCGCTTTTGCAATTCTGATTGTTGGTTTAATAATAATCGGGGTAATTTACCATAAATTTTCACATTGGGTTTCAACTCAAAAATTCAATTATTCACGTCCCCATGTTTCCAGATTCGCTCGTAAAGCTGTACTGCCTTTTTTTGCCATAGCACTTGTTACATCAACTAATGCATACATGCAAAGTACTGAATTATTGGAAGGAGTGATAGGGATAGAAGGCGAATTAGGTCCGGCTGAAACTTTCGCAAAAATTTTAGATACTATCAATATACTTGTTATTGGTTGGACAATATCTCTTCTTATTCCAATCAGTTTAAGAAAACGTGACGCTTCAGTTCTGGAGAGAGAAGATTATAACAATTGGTCTGACATGAAAGGGTTTCCAGATGATGATAGAAATTTATTTTACAAATGCTTCAAATGGTTTCCTCCAAAAACAGCTCCTTATGAAATGAAAGATGAGGAATTCAAAAAATATTTAGGTACAAAAGAAGGTCTTGGGTTTTTAGAAAAATATCGTACTTCTAATGGCTTATCAATTGGTAGCTATAAAAAATTAGTAGAGGATCCCTTTGACGTGTGGAAAAAATCCGAACGAAGTAAGTATGAAAAATATTTTAAAAATTGTATTACGGGAAATAACCAGACTGGACAAAAACTTAGGCTAGATGTAGTACCAGAAGAGATCTATCCTATAGATATATGGCGAGAGCAAAAGAGACGCGGGAATTATTCTCCAATTATTCCAAGTGGAAGACCTCCGGGTTATGCAAGAAAACAAAAAGAAGGAGTTCCCAAGTCAGCAAAACAAATTTTGCCAGTTGGAATTTTTATTGCCACAGTGATTGGTGTTCTTTCATGGTGGGGGGTTGACTTGGTAGTGTTGGCTACGGCTACAGGAGGCATTGCACTTGGTGTAGGGCTAGCACTAAAAGAAACTATGGAAAATTACTTTGCATACATAATGATTAGAAAAGACAAGATTGTCAAAGTAGGTGATAGGATAACACTACCAAGTGGATACAATGGTTTAGTATACAAGATTACCCCCAGAGTTACGTACATCAGGCATGGTCTCAATGAATCTTTGGCAATTATTCCTACCAAGCAACTCGTTTCA
>JADFGC010000026.1:0-15639 GCA_022567895.1 Nitrososphaerota archaeon | reverse complement strand
GAACCACTTTCAATTCCTAAATAAAACATTTTTAGACCTGCATCAAACATTTGTTTTAGCTCTTCTGGTGTTTTTTTAAGAACATTCATGGGCATTGCATAACACGAAACTCGTTCTAGATTTGGAAATTTTTCGTAAAGATATTTCACAATTTTTATCATATAATCAGTTGAAAGATTGAGTGCATCCCCATCAGCAAGAAAAATTCTTGCTGTGTCAGGAAGTTGTTTTGCCATCATATCAATTTCGAGTTTTACTTCATCCCATGATCTTTCAGAATATTCTTTTGATCTATACATATCACAAAAAGAACATTCATTGAATGAACAACCTACCGTAACTTGAAAAATTAATGATTGGGCCTCTGATGGTGGTCTATACAGTGGGTAATCGTAATTTAACATCATAAAATCAAATACCGTTTCTTCTAATTTATCATTTTAGGTATATTCTTCTCAATTTAGTCTCAAATATTACAAACTAGGTTTGATTTATTTTTTCAATTAGTTTCTCTTTTTTTGGAACGCCTGTAAACTCTAGCTTTTCATTTATCACAATACCCGGAGCAGTGAATATTGGATACTTTTCTAGATATTCTGGTTTTTCAGTTACATCAATTACTTCATAAGAAACTTTCATTTCATCAAGCATCTTTTCAACAACACTACAGTTTGAACAACCAGGTGTAGTGAGAATTTCAATTTTCATGATTTTCCTTCAATAATTTTCCTTTTTCTTTGAATTGAGTACCATATCATGGGGACTGCAATTAGCACAAAAAGAATTATTGGCATAACGGTTTTGGAAAAGTCCTCTTCAACTCCATGTTCATGCTCATCCATCGCAAATTCTGCAGGAAATGGAGTTAATTCAATTAGCTCATTCCATCCTTGATGAATAAATGTCTCTTCATACCATTCATGTCCTTCTGGAAGACCGTTTATGATCAAAAATGCTCCAATTACAATAAGCATTATTCCTGTAACTTTTTCTATAGACTCTTTTTTTCTTGTAAGACCTTTTGTTGCATTAATTCCTAAAATTGCTAACGTTGACAATAGAATTAATGGGATTGCTCGTCCAACACCATGAACAACACCAAGAGACGCACCAATTTCTAAACTCCCTGTACCTGCAATGTAAATTAGTAACCAATAGAACAATGGATTAGGACATCCAACACCTGCATTACCTAACAATAAGCCCATAAAGAATGATTTTGAGTATTCTCCTCTATTTTGTATAAAACTCGGAGTTCCAGAATAGGATGGTAATTTTAGATTAATCAATTTTAGTTGTGATAAACCAAATAGAAATGCCGCAATTCCTGCAATAAGAAACATTATCGTAGAAACTTGATCAAGAGAAGCTGTTTGTCCTAGAATTGCAACTCCAGTACCATACGCAGCTATAGTTATTGTTAAACCAGCTCCAAAAAGTAGTGACATAGAGAGACCTTTTTTGTATCCCTTCCCCATGCTAAGTGGAACAATAATGAATACTAGAGGAAGAGTACAGGGCAAAACAATCATTGAAAGACCTGCAACATAAGCAATAGTTAACCAGGATAAATATGAGGACTCTTGGTATTCTTCAACCACAACTTCATTTGTAAGAGAAAAAATCCCTCCAACAAAAATGAAAGAAAATAGAACAAAGCAAATAATCACTAAGGATTTTCTTGCTCCTAATTGAGATGACATCTATCATGAATAGGATTTTTTACTTAATTAAGACTTGGACCTTATTTTCAAAGTTAAAATTACTTAATTAGCCTAAATCACGATTCTTTACAATCCAAATACCTTATAGTTTATTGAAATCAAACATTTTGTATTACATATGGCAAATGATCCTCAAGCAAGACGGCTTTTATGGTTTGTATTTGCTGGTTCACGTGGAGGATTAAATCGACTTAGAATCATTTCTACTTTAAAAGATAAACCAATGAACACAAACCAACTTGCAAATGAACTGGGTTTAGATTACAAGGCTATTCAACATCACATACACGTCCTAGAAAAAAATAACCTTATTTCAAAAGAAGGAAAAAAGTATGGAGTTACTTTCTTTGTTTCAACATTTTTAGAAGTTAATATGGAGACATTTAATGAGATTGCGAACAAATTGGATAAAAGTAAATAAGAGTTGTATGGGTGGAGCGAACTAAATGGAACCAACATCAGCGATTTTGTCAGGAGTTTCAATTGCTAACATTGCAGTTTTAGGTATATTGATTTGCACATTTGGAAAAATGTATGCAAAAACTAAAGCACAATTGCCTATAGGAATGATTGTTGTCTCTTCAATGCTACTTCTTCACAATGTAATTGGTGCATTTGCATACTTTTCTATGGATCAATTATTTTCTCAGGACATATTTCCTTACATGTTGGGAGTTGTAATTGCAGAACTTGCCGGCTTGTTGATCTTTTTAAAAATTACATTAGATTAGATTTAGTTTATTTGTTAGACCGTATAACGTTCAATGGGAAAAATAAATGGTTGTTAGTGTTTATGTTGATGGTTCAGGAGGAAGTGATTCTGGATATGGTTTTTTTGTCAAAGAAACTGGTGAATCATTTTATGAAAAAAAAGCTGGTATTACCAACAATGAAGCAGAATATTTGGCAATCATAGCAGCTCTAAAAAAATTTGTAGACTCTAATGAAGAAATAACAATTTACAGTGATTCAAAAAATACTGTATCTCAACTCAATCATGATTTTGCAATAAATAAAGAAGAATTACGTACCTTTGCACGTGAAGCTTGGGCACTTATTGCAAAATTTTCGAAATTAAAACTGCAGTGGATACCAAGAAATGAAAACTTGGCTGGAAAGATGCTTGGTAGTTAGAGATCTACAATTTTCATGAATACTTTATTATACAATTTCATTTGATCAATGTTCATTAAAATGGCAGAGTCTGTTTTTCTTTCTCCTAAATCTATTGCAATAATTGGAGCATCTGATAAAAGAGGCAGTGTAGGTCGTACAATTACATCAAACATTATGAATGGTTTCAAAGGTACAGTTTATCCAATTAGTCCTACAAGACCAACTGTATTTTACAAAAAAGCATACAAGAGCGTCTTGGATGTTCCAAAACCAATCGATTTAGCTGTAATTGTTATCAAAAACACCATTGTCCCAACCGTACTAGAAGAATGTGGTAAGAAAAAGATCAAAGGTGCCATAGTTATCACTGCAGGATTTAAGGAAGTAGATGAAGAAGGCAAAAAATTAGAACAACAACTCAAAGATATTGCAAAAAAATACAATATCAAAATTATCGGACCTAACTGTTTGGGAGTCATGAATTTAGATCCAAAGACAATGATGAATTCTACATTTCTTAAAATTACACCAAAATCTGGAGAAATTGCACTAGTTTCACAAAGTGGTGCCATTTGTGCTGCACTTTGTGAGGATGCTAGTGCGCAAGGAATTGGTTTTTCAGCAGTAATTAGTATGGGTAACAAAGCGGACACAGATGAAATTGATGTGCTAAAGATATTGGCAAATCACAAACAAACCAAAGTTATTGTTATGTATCTTGAAGATATGGGAGATGGACAAGAATTTCTCAAAGTTAGTAAAAATATTACTAAAAAATTCAAAAAACCAATCTTTGTTTTGAAATCAGGACGTAGTACTGCTGGTGCAAAAGCTGCAATGTCTCATACTGGTGCACTAATGGGTTCTGATAAAATCTATGATGCATTACTACGCCAATCAGGAGCAATTAGAGTAGATTCAATGGAGGAATTATTTGATTATGCAACAGCATTTTCAAAACAACCACTTCCACTAAAAGGAGATTTTGTAATTGTGTCAAATGCAGGAGGTCCAGCTATTATCACAACAGATGCATGTGAAAAATACGGAATTAAAATGGCAGACATTACTAGTATACGACCAAAAATTGATGCAGTGATTCCCCCTTGGGGAAGTTCTAGAAATCCAGTTGACATTGTAGGTGATGCTGACTTTAATCGCTTTGATAATGTTCTAAATGAAGTTCTTAGTCACAAAAATGTAGGTTCTGTAATTACAATGTGTACACCATCAGGAACCTTAGATTATGATAAACTGGCTGAAGTTGTAGTAAAACACTCTAAAAAATACAAAAAAACAATGCTTGCAAGTCTGATGGGACTTGATGAAGGTGTTGAAAATAGAAGGATACTCTCTGAAGGTGGAGTTCCATACTATACCTATGCGGAAGGTGCAATTAGGACTCTAGCTGCCATGCTTAGATTTGCTGATTGGATTAAATCTCCACCTGGTAAAATTATCAAACTTAATGTAAACAAAGCAAAAGCAAAGAAAGTTTTTGATAAAGTAAAAAAAGAAAAAAGACCAAACCTTCTTGAAGAAGAAGGACAAGAAATTCTTCGAGCTTATGGATTTCCACTTCCACAAAGCTCCTTAGCTAAAAATGAAAACGAAGCAGTAAAGATTGCAAAAAAAATTGGTCATCCAGTTGTTATGAAAATTGCTTCACCACAAATAATTCACAAGTCAGATGCTGGTGGTGTTAAAGTTAATTTAACAAATGATAACGAAGTAAAAGTTGCCTTTAAAGAAATTGTAAAAAATGCAAAAAAGTACAACAAAAAAGCTGAGATTAAAGGAGTTCTTATTGTAGAGATGGTTAAAGGTGGAAAAGAAATGATCATTGGTTCAAAACTTGAACCAGGATTTGGTCCAGTTATCATGCTGGGTATGGGTGGAATTTATGTTGAAGTTTTGAAAGATGTTACTT
The DNA here is from genome assembly GCA_022567895.1 of Nitrososphaerota archaeon. Lineage (GTDB taxonomy): Archaea > Thermoproteota > Nitrososphaeria > Nitrososphaerales > Nitrosopumilaceae > DRGT01. The sequence continues at coordinate 10,869 of JADFGC010000026.1, read as the reverse complement.
TTCGTTTAGCTCCTGTAACTGATCGTGAAGCAAACGATATGATCTCATCAATTAAAACAAAAAAAATACTTGAAGGTGTTAGAGGCGAAAAACCTTCAGATATCAAAAAGTTATCAGAATGTATTCAAAGGCTTTCACAACTTGTTACTGACTTTAAGGAAATTAAAGAACTTGATATGAATCCCGTACTTGTTATGGAAAAAGGTAAAGGATGTAAAATCCTTGATGTCAGAATTGGTCTTTGAATCTCTCTGATTACATGACTAGTCATGATCTAGAATTTTTATAGGACTTCGGGGAAAAGTGTTTATGGTAATTAGGACTGGAGAGGATTATATCAACAGCCTTAGAGGTAGAAAACTGAAGGTACATCTCTTTGGTGAGCTCGTAGATGACCCAGTAGAACATCCTTTGATCAGACCCTCAATTAACGCAGTTGCTGAAACTTATGATCTTGCAGTAAGAGAAGAAGAACTGGCAACTGCTCAATCTTCAATAACTGGTCAAAGAGTAAACAGATTTTTGCATATTGCTGAGAGTGCTCAAGATTTGGTTTTACAAAATAAAATGCAGAGAAAAATGGGTCAAAACACCGGTACCTGCTTCCAACGTTGTGTTGGAATGGATGCATTAAACGCACTTCATTCAACTACCTTTGAAATTGATGAAAAACATGGAACAAACTATCATCAAAGATTACTTGATTTTATCAAAATGGTACAAACCGAAAATTTTGTTATTGGCGGTGCAATGACTGATCCAAAAGGAGATAGAAGTAAAGGACCTACAGAACAAGTTGACCCTGACCTATATCTACACGTCATTAAAAAAGATGACAAAGGAGTATATGTCACAGGAGCAAAAGCACATCAAACTGGTTGTATTAACTCACATTGGATTATTCTAATGCCAACCATTAGATTAACTGAAAACGATAAAGACTATGCTATCGTTGGTGCTATTCCTGCTGATGCCGAAGGACTTACTTACATTTATGGACGACAGTCTTGTGACACAAGAAGTATGGAAGAAGGTGATATTGATTCAGGAAACTCACAATATTCTGGACAAGAAGCAATGATGATCCTAGAAAACGTTTTCATTCCTTGGGAAAAAGTTTTCCTGAATGGCGAATATGAATTTGCATCAATGTTAATTGAAAGATTTACTTGTTATCACAGAAGAAGCTATGTGTGTAAGACAGGACTTGGTGATGTCTTAATTGGTGCAGCTGCTACAATTTCAGATTATAATGGAATTCCAAATGTTTCTCATATTAGAGATAAATTAGTTGAAATGACTCATCTTAACGAATCAATTTTTGCTGCTGGACTTGCTTCATCTTATCAATCACATAAGTTGAAGTCAGGAGTTTGGTTGAATGATGATATGTTAGCAAATGTCTGTAAACATAATGTTACTCGTTTTCCATATGAGATTGGTCGATTAGCTCAAGATATTGCCGGCGGTCTTATGGTAACAATGCCTTCTGAAAAAGATTTTAGAAATCCAGAAACTGGCCCAATTCTTAGAAAATACTTGGCGGGAAGAAAAGGCGTTGATGTAGAAAATAGAATGAGAATTCTAAGACTAATTGAAAACATGACTATGGGTAGAAATGCAGTAGGATACTTGACAGAATCTATGCACGGCGCAGGCTCTCCTCAAGCACAAAGAATTCAGATCGGTCGTATAATGCAATTAGGTTACAAGATGAACTTAGCCAAGCATCTTGCAAAGGTTAAGGATGATTTCATAGAACCTGTTGAACCTTCTGATTATTTTAAACGAGTTTTCAAAATTAGCAACGAAAAGGAATAAACCTATTCCTTTCCTTTATTCTCATCAGAATTATTTTCTTTTAGAGATTCTGAATCAGAACTTTTTTCATTAGTTTTGTTTCCATTTCCTGTTTTTTCAGAACTTGAATATGCATCATCTTTAGGAATTTTTTTAAATTCATCTAAAGTAACAGACGAAATCTCAGCTTTGTCGTCTTCTACATTCAAAGATTTGTAACTAGGTTCTTTTTCTTTTTTACCTTTTGAAATTTGTTTAAAAATCATTATTCCTATAATAATTGCAATAATTATGTAATTTACAGGAGGTTGCATTATTCTGGTAATATAACCAACATCAGGAATTACATGCCACACACTTCCAATGTATTCTTCTTCTGTAATTGGGAAATCAGTACCTGGAATTGAGGCAGGATTGGCATCTCCTTTTGTTCGAATTGTAAATGGATCCTCATCAATTATTGCAGCTACTCTATGAACAATTACTCTATCATGCCCTGACGGCCGATTAAAAACAATGATGTCGCCTACCTCTACTTCTTCAAAAGGAATCTTTCCATCAATTACTAACACATCATACACTTCTAAATCTGGAACCATACTTCCACTTGAGACAACATAAAATGGATTATCTGTCCCAGTAACCATTTTTAATCCAAACCAAATAATCAAAACACCTACAACAACAATTATGATGTCTTTGACTACTCCTCTTGAAACTTTGCCTGCTGTCAATTTACATTCAACCTATATCTGATGAATGAAATATTACTTGAATTTTGTACTCTAAAGCTTTCCACCACACTGTTCACAAAATTTTGAGCCTGCTTTGTTACTATAATTACAACTTGAACAATTTCCTGATTGTGATGCAGTACTTTCACTTGAACTTCCAAGCAGTATCACCTCACCAATTTTTCTTATTTTATTCCAAGGAACTGTGACATCATTTCCTTCATTATTTGTTATTACTAAAACAACATTTTGTGAGGAATCTACACCAACTTGTTTTGAAGTTCCTATTCTTTTTGCATTTTCATCAATGACTGCCATTCCAGAAATAGAATTAAATGTAGAATCCATTGGTTGTGTTTGAATTTCTGGAATTGAGGGTTCTGAAACACTTGTTGGTTCATCAAAGGTTGGCATTGTAAGTGGAGGTTCATCAGATGGAGGTTGTGAAAATGATGGTTCAGTAGGTGGTGTATAAGTTGTTTCAGCGGGTGGAGTAAAAGTAGAACCATAATCTGGAGTTAATGGTTTTGCTGCGCCAGCATCTCTTTGCACATCAGGTTTTTGAAATTCCCTATATTCAGCTATAATTGAACTGCAAGTATGACAAATGTATTGTCCTTTTTCAACCAAAGTTAAATTCTCAGCAACTACTTCATTTGGATTTTCATACTCAATCTTTGGACTACCTTCATAATCTTTCTCACATGTATTGCAAAAGAATTTAGAAATTTTATCAGAATCAAGTCTTCCTACGGGAGCTAGAAATAGATCAGGTCCACCCAAATTTCCTTTTTGCTGTTGTTCATCAGTGACATTGGCCATGATAAATCCACCAGAACCTCTTAGTTTCTTTAATCTCATCTCAGAGCTCATTAACCAGATTCATCAAAAAGGTCATTTAAGTATATGTTAGTTCAGTTGCACGATTGTCAAATTTTAGAATGAAATTCCTATAGAAAAATTGGATAAAATTCTGGTCAACATTTTTAGGTGTGTTCAGATGAATACCGAACAGAAATGGGAATTACTAAAGTTTCAGACATAAAATCATGGGAAATTGATGTAATGAATTCAGATATTCCTGTATTTGTTGACTTTTGGGCCGAGTGGTGTGGTCCATGTAGAATGGTTGGACCCGTTGTTGAGGAACTAGCCAATGATTATGATGGCAAAGTAAAATTTGTCAAAGTCAATGTTGATGAAGCTAACGAATTAGCATCAAAGTATAATGTTTTTAGCATTCCAACTTTGGCAATATTCAACAAGGGCCAATTAGTAACTCAACAAGTTGGCGCCGCATCAAAAGAATCATACAAAAATATGATTGATAAAACCCTTCAAGCTGCGTAACTGCACTTGTGTTTTTCATTTTTTTAATCTAAACTATTAATATTGCATTAGTCAAATCTGCCCATGTCACTTGGAGAAGTTGATACATTAAATCTTCTAACTGATAAGCTAGATAATTTATTCACCGAATCTCAAAATTATTACGAATCATTTCTTGACGCAAATAATTTATACAAAAATGGAAAATTAACTGAAAAAGAATTTTTTGAAAAGTTAGGTGATTATGTTGTAGCATATTCTGCATTAGAATTTCTTTCAATCAAAGTAATTTTAGAAATGAAAAAAGCTTTGGATAAAATGGCAGGTGGAAAATCAATAGGAGGAACTCAATCTCCCGGTTTGATGCCTGGAATGGGTTCGCCTGGAATGATGGGAGGCGGAATGGGAATGCAACCACCTCCCCGTGCGGGAACTGCAGAAAATCCAGTGGGTGGACCAGCTTCTGTTGTTTCTGCAAGAGAAGGATTTGGTGAAGCTGGAACTTTGCCCTCTCCAGATCCATCTATGATTTCACAATCAACAAGCTCTGGACCATCTTGCTCATCTTGTGGTGCAGGTTTGCGTCCAAACGCAAAGTTTTGCACAAAATGTGGAACAAAAGTTTAGAAATTTTTTTTAAAATTAAAACTAATCTTGAGTAGCACCACAATCAGTACAAAATCGTGCATTTGGTGATATTTTAGTTCCACACTCGGAACAAAATTTTACATCAGAATTGGTTTCAGTTTCTTGATTACCATACATTCCAGAAACTCTAACTGCTCCTGTAGGAACATATGTGTCATCATCAATTATTTGTACAGGTTGAAAGTCTTTTTCTTCAACAAATGTGTAATATCTTAGAACAGTTTTTTTTCTATCTTCAGGATCCGGAACTGTTTCTCCTAACCAAAATGAATATCTCATCAGTGTTAATTCCGGAGTAGAAAATACAAGTGTATGAGTTGACATATAGTCTTCAGCTGCTTGTTTTCCATTGAAAACCTTCATGTTTCCACTAAATCTGAATTTATGTATAATAGTTTCTAGGTGGTGGACCGGGAGGGAATTGAACCCTCGACATCCGCGTTGCGAACGCGGCATTATACCACTAAACCACCGGCCCTTACATGATCACAAGTTGTTCCACTTTTATTCATTTTCTCAAAGAATAATAGACTGCAAAAGACAAAAAATTTAGATGACATACGACACCGTAATTACAGATTCTCATTTAGTTTTGCCACAAGGCATTATTGACAAGAATATTGTTATTGATGATGGAAAAATTGTATCAATCACTAATGATGTTCCGTCATGTGATCACAAAATTAATGGAAATGGTTTAGTTTCGATACCAGGTTCAATTGATACTCATATTCACTATGGTGTTTACTCTCCAATCGACAAAGCAGCAACTACTGAATCTCATGCTGCAGCAATTGGTGGTATTACTACAATGATGAGAATGTTAAGATTGGGAGATTCATACAAGTTATCATTAAAATCACAACTTGAAGCAAGTTCAAATTCTCATTATATTGACTATACAATCCATGCATCAATTTTCAATAAACAACAAATTGATGAAATGAAATTTTGTGTAGAAAACGGAATTGCATCTTTCAAATTATACATGAATCTTGGCGGTGATGTTAGTCATGTTTACATGGATATGAAACCTGGAACAAATTATCTACATGAAGCTAAAGTAGATTTGACTTTAGACATTATCGAAAGTGTAGTAAAAAATGCAGCATCTTTAGGATGTCCTGTATTAGTTCATGCTGAAGATTATGAATCCTGTGCATGTGGAATTAAAACTGCTAAAGAAAAAAAACAAGATGGACTAGGTGCTTGGTCTGAAAGTAGATCGCCTGAATCTGAGGTTAAAGCTATAAGGACTGTTTCAAAATTTGCGAGAGATTATGGGTGTACGATATACTTTGTTCATATTGGTTCCTCAAGAGCACTAGAACAAATTAAAGAAGAAAAAACTAATGGAACTAGAATCTATATAGAAACCTGTCCTCATTATCTTACACTTTCATATGAAAAACAAGATGGTTATTTGGCAAAAGTGATGCCACCAATTCGTTCCTCAAATGACATTGAAGCCGTTTGGAGAGCAATTTCTACCAATCAAATTGACACAATTGGGACTGATCATGTTGCAAATAAACTCAAACTCAAGTTAGGTGGAAGTGATGTTTGGGACGCTTTGCCTGGATTTCCAGGAATTGGAACCGAATTGTCAATAATGCTAAGCGAAGGAGTGAACAAAGATAGAATTTCTATTGAACATTTAGTAAATCTAACAAGCACAAATGCTGCCAAAATTTTTGGTATGTTTCCTCAAAAAGGAGTACTTCAACAAGGCTCTGATGCAGATATTTCGTTGATTGATTTGAAAAAAGAAAAAAAAGTCTCTAATGAGTTGTTTGGCGCATTTTCAGATTATACTGTTTACGAGGGAATGAATCTTAAAGGCTGGCCTGTCAAAACTTTAGTTCGTGGAGAACTAATTGCAGATGATTTTGAAGTTGTGGGCAAGCGTGGATTTGGGAAATTTGTTAAAAGAACAATTTAGGAAATTATTTCAAACTTGCCATTTGTCTTTGCTTTGTAAATCACATCAGGCTTTCTTGTAAATATTCCAACTTCCATTACACCTGCAATCTGAATAATTTTTTGTGCAAGAATTTTTGGTTTTTTAATTACACCAAAATTACAATCCAAAATAATATTTCCGTTCTCAGTAATGAATGGATAACCTTTTTCTAATGTTCTTATTCTTGGCTTTCCACCTAACTTCTTAATTGATTTTGTAACACTACTGCGTGCTAAAGGATGAACTTCAACTGGAACTGGACGATTAAAATGTTTTACAAACTTTGATTTGTCTGCCATTATTACAACTTTTTTTGCAGCATTAATCAAAATATTTTCTCGAAGTAAGGCACCACCACCACCTTTGATCAAATTTTTTTCTGAATCAATTTGATCTGCTCCATCAAAAACTACGTCAATATGATCAATTTGATCCGCTTGAATTAATGGAATTCTTCCTTGTTCAGCAATTAATTTTATTTGAAGTGAAGTTGGCACACCTTTAATTTTGATTTTTTTTGTTTTGATAAATGAAGAAAGTGATTTCACAAATGATGTTGCAGCCCTTCCGCTTCCTAGTCCTAATACATAACCATCTTTAACAAATTTTAACGCATCAGTTGACAATGCCGAAATGGCATCATCAAAAGACAATTACTCTACCTCGGCTTGTTCTAGTCTGGAGAGAGTTTTATTAATCTCTCTTTTGATCTTGTCGAGGTCATTTTCATCTTCTTCAATTTTATCTTCATCTGGAATTTTGAAGGATGTTTGAGGTTTTTCTTGTTCAATTTGTATGCCGTTTTGTTGTGGTGCAGGCAGTTGTGTTAGAATTTCTTGGTTTGGAATTTCAGGTTTTACTTCTGGTTTTAGCGTAGTTTGATTAATCTCAACTTTTTCAGGAGCTTTTTCGTGTTGTTTTACAATTTCTTCCACAATCTCACTTTTTGGTTGTAGCGGTTTTTGTTCAATGAATGGAAATTCAGGATGTTTATTTGATATTTCAGTGAGTGTTGTTAATTCAACTGATATTGGTAATTGTGGTGCAGCTTGAATTGTAGGAATGATTACTTTTTGTTGTGGTTTTTCTTCAGTCCTTTTTACTTGAATAGGTTTTTCTTGTAACTCTGTAACAGGTTTTTCTTTTTTAATTTCTTCTTTTTGCGTTATCACTTCAGTTTTTACTTCAGGAGTCTGAGAATTTGCTATTGTAATCTTTGATGTGAGTTCATATAATCTCTTATCTAGCTGTGATAATTTTTGATCCATTAATGTAATTAGGCCTTCTCCAACTGGACCAAGGTCAGGATGCTTACTTGCCATTTTTAATTTTTCAATCTTTGCAAGGATAATGCCTAATTGATGTTGATATCTTAGCAATAATTTGTCTCGCTGAATCTTATTTAGACCAGCATCATTTTGATAAAGTCTAGTAATTGTCTTGGTAAGAATTTCCTTTTCTAAACGAAGAGAATTAATCTGATTTTTAATTTGAGAATTTGCGCCAATTGTTCCTACTTCAACCTTGTTTTTAGGGAATTTTTTCACAGCAACTGCTGTACAGACACCTGCAATAGAACTTAAGAAAAGAACAATTTCTTGCATCTAGGTGTACCATTTGATCCACGAGTATTTTCTAATCTTAGCCTCTGGGAATCCACAACTTGCACATCGGTGGTGACGTTTATGAAAAGAGTTCTTTCCACATCTACGACATCGTATGTGGACTTTTTTCCTTGTAAAACCACCCATTGAAGTTGTTCCTTTCACCATGATTCAATCACTCACGTAGATGGAGGTGGAGAAATCATAACTACATTGTCTCCTCTAACAACAATGGTTCCTAGGCTTTTTGACTCTCCCTCAGAAGGGATCTCTTCTGACTGGTCGAGTAGCAGATTCATGTGCTGGTCAAAACCAAGCAAACTTCCTCGTATTGTCTTGCCGCCTTTGAGCTTAACCAAGACTACTTTGTTAATACTCTCATCAAGTACTTTTACTGCCATATCAACGGACATTTACTTCACTCATTAGCGTTCGTATTGGAGGATTATATTAAAATTTCATTGGTGTAACTTTGGATTTTTACCAGTAAGGCAAGTTTGACACTTTTTTTCTAGGTTTTTCACGATTTCAGATAACAATTTCATGCCATCTTTTTTTGATGCTTTTCTAGGATCACCCCAAACGCCGTTTTTTGTTGCTTTTGGAAAAGATTTTGCCGCAATTTTTTTTGCTCTAGAAATTTCTCTTGATTTCAAATTTTCAGTAGTTAAACCCTTTTTTGCAAGTTTCATTTTGACTTTATTTGATACGGCAAGCATGAGTGATGTCTCAACAAAACCTGCGTGGTCAAAGCAATCTTTCATAAAATTCCAGTAAGAAAAAACAAAAACACGAATTTTACCTCTAGAAAGCTTGTTCACTTTACTACTAAGACCATTGATAGCTTTTTGATTGGTATAGTGACCATTTAGAACAAAAACTGTTTTGATACCATTACTTGCTAATGATAAACAGAGTTCTGAAAGTAATTTTTGTAAAGTCGAAGGTTTTACACTTAGATTGAAAAATGGACTATGCTCAAATGAAACACCATAGGAAATAGTCGGTAAGAGCAGAAAATTTCCCTTTTTTGCTACTTTTATTGCAATCTCAGTTACTAAATCCGAATCAGTTGAAACTGGAAGATGGGGGCCATGCTGTTCAATAGAGCCAACAGGAATTATGGCTGCCTGGTTTTTCTTTTTGATTAATTTTCTGAGATTGGGATCTAACTGATCCTTTACAACTATCATTAGTTTCACTTGGATTTTATGTGAACTTTTCTCCAGCGAACATCCAATTTATTTTCAAGGTGCATTTTGACGGCTTTCACCAAAGTCTGTGCTTCTAGTTTCTGACCTTGTTTTTTGATCTTCTCTAACACATCGTTAGGATCTACTTTGAAAGAATCTTGGAAAATAATTGGTCCTTGATCTAAGTTTTCTGTTACATAGTGAGCAGTAACGCCAATAATCTTTGTTCCTCTCTCATATGCTTGTGCATATGCAAGTGCTCCTGGAAATGCAGGTAGCAAAGAAGGATGAATATTGATTATTCTTTCAGGATATCTCCACACAAAGTTTGGCGTTAAAATTTTCATGTATCTTGCAAGAACTATTACGTCAATGTCATACTTTTTACAAATTTGAATTAGCTTTTGTTCAGCTTTTTCCTGAACTTTTTCATCAACGAGAACAAATGGAATTTTTGCCTTTTTTGCCATTGGAATTAGTGTTTTTTCAGTACCTACAATCAAACTAATTTTTCCTTTGATAGATTTTTTTGATTTTAGAATTGCATCAAGACAGTGGGGTTCTTTTGTAACAAATAATGCTATATTTTTTTGTGAACTTAGTTCATGATGAGTACTTACATCCATTTTTTGTTTTTTTGCAACTTTTTGTAATTCATCATCAAATTTTTTTACATTAACACTTTTTGTAAATGAAACTTCCAGATACATTCCAAAAAGTCCTCTCATTACATTTTGGTTTACTTTCTCAATGTTTCCCCCTTTGTGGAAAACAAAATTTGTAAAAGCCGCAACTATTCCTTCTCTATCTTTTCCAACTACTGTTACTCCAATGATTATTTTTTTCACGACGGTGTTTTATGATCATACCTTATTAATGCTTAAAACATCAAAACAAAATTTTTCAGAGTAAATGCGGAAGGTGGGATTCGAACCCACGAACCCCTAAGAGACAGGGTCCTAAGCCCTGCGCCTTTGACCAGGCTTGGCAACTTCCGCAACGCAACTGCCTTTAAACACAAATTTATCTATTGTTGAGAGACAAAAGCATGGGAAAATTATTTGGAACAAATGGAATTCGTGGAGTTTTTGGTAATGATTTAACTTTAGATTTCATTCACGACATAACTCTGTCTATTGCAACATACTTCAAAGAAGGACCGATACTTGTTGGTTATGATGGTCGTGACTCGAGTCCAATAATCGCAAAAGTAATTTGTACTGCATTAAATTTTTCAGGATTAGATTGTAAAAATGCTGGACTTGTTCCAACACCTTGTTTAGAATTTGCTACAAAAAATCTTGGATACAAATGGGGCATAATGATTACAGCCTCTCATAATCCTTCAAAATACAATGGAATTAAGCCCGTTGCAAATGATGGAGTAGAAATTTCACGAGAGGACGAATTTGCTATCGAAGATATTTACTTTAATAAAAAATGGCAAAACTCTCCTCAAAAATGGGGTATAACTGATGAAGAAGATAGAGCGATTCAAGTCTATTTAGATGGAATCAAATCTAAAGTAAATTCAGAAAAAATTATCTCAAAAAAATTCAAAGTCGTCTTAGATCTTGGAAATGGTGCACAAGCTGTAA
>JADFGC010000074.1:0-4230 GCA_022567895.1 Nitrososphaerota archaeon | reverse complement strand
GTGGCAGGAAAAAGGGAAAATTTTTCAAGGAGTTTCTTAATGAATGCATGATGTTAGAAGATTTTTCTCCTGAAATTTGTGAAGTGTATGGAATAAAATTCAGTGCATTACCTGTATTCTATGATTCCCAATAAACTAAGAATTAAGAATTTTCAGAAGTTTTTTAGAGAATCAATTATTTTTCTGAACAATGAATTAGAACTATCATAAGGCTTTGCTTTATCAATATAATCTGCAATCTCACCATAAGTTTTGTGATGCCTATCATTTAGATGAATTACCAATCCCAAAAAGGTACATCTTGCACCACAAACAGGACAAGACATTGTTGGTGGTTTTTTTATTCCAATCTTATCGAAAATCTTTTGTTGGCCCATAGGTTCGAACAAAACTTTCCATTCTTTTTCTTGATAATGATGATAGATTGTTCCTATTGCACAAAACTTCCATTGTCTTTTACTAAGACTATATCCACAAAGACCACCAAAACACTGTAAATCATTTGAATTTCTAAGGATTGTTGAAATCTCATCATACATTGATACTTGTTCTTGTTTCACTGCTTTTTAGAGCAGTTATCTTTTATTTAACATTGAATCTCAATCATCCATTATTTGTTGTGATTACCTTTGAATTAAGATTTTACAAATAATCTGTTTTACGTCATCGTTTTCTAGCCTAAACTAAGAATTAAGAATTTTCAGGATTATGATCTGATTTATCTAAAAGTCTGAGAATAATACAAGATTGAGTATTGTAGTATTCGCTTTTTTATTTTCAATACTAATTTTCAGTATTGCTATAACTCAATCTGCTTTTGCAGAAGAACTTTCTGGTGAAATTTGGGAATCATTATCACTAATGCCAACTCCAAGAACCGAAGTTGTAGCAGTCCCAGTTGGAGAAAAAATCTATGCGATAGGTGGTTTTGATCGAACCGGAAGAGGAACAAACATAGTTGAAGTATTTGACACTAAAAACAATTCATGGAATTCTGTTTCATCTATGCCAGAAAGATTACACCATGTTGGTGCAGCAGCTTACAATGAAGAAATCTATGTTGTAGGAGGCTACAAAAATGGGTGGAATCCATCAGATTCCTTATTCATTTACAATACTGTCACAGATACTTGGCGTGTTGGGCCTTCAATGCCAACTGCGAGGGGAGCATTAACTGTACAATTTATTGGAGATACCTTATACGCAGTGGGAGGAGCAAACACTATTGCTCTTTCAGTAAGTGAGGCATTTGATACTAGAACAAATTCTTGGCAAACAAAAGCTCCCATGCCAACTGCACGTGAACACTTGAGCTCAGCTGTTGTTGAAGACAAGTTGTATGTCATTGGTGGACGAGTAATGACGATGGCATTGAATCTTGGAGCAAATGAGGTATACGATCCAAAAACTAACAGCTGGGAAATATTAGAAGAAATGCCATCACCACGAGGTGGACTAACATCATCTGCAATTAACGGAACAATCTTTGTTTTTGGAGGTGAATCACCATTTGGAACATTTGATCAAAACGAACAATACATCCCAAATCAAGGCTGGCAAACCCATATGCAAATGCCAAATGCGCGCCATGGTTTGGGTTCTGCGACTGTAAATGACAGAATTTATGTTATTGGTGGAGGAGTAGTACCAGGACTTAGCGTTAGTGGCTTAAATGAGTCATACTATAATCCAAATTATATTCCAGAGTTTGGTTTGACTTCAATTGTTGTCCTAAGTGCCGGAATGGGAATGATGATTTACCTTTTTAGAAGAAAAATTATTAATTTACTTTAATTATGACACTAGGTCAGGCCCTCTTAGCAAGGTTTAGTGCAATACCTGTATTGTGATTTTATTCTCCAATTATTTGCAAAACTAGAGTTCTAGTTCTTGCTCGAGTATCTAGCTCTAAAAATACAATTTGCTGCCATGTTCCAAGTAACAGTTGTCCGTCTTTGAATGGTATAGTGAGTGAGGGGCCAACTAGTGATGCCTTTACATGAGATCTGCCGTTTCCATCATGCCATCTTTGTTCATGTTCGTAATTGATGTCATCAGGTGCAACTCTAGATAGCATTTCTGGGAAGTCTTTTACCAATCCAGGCTCGTATTCTATTGTAGTTATAGCGCCAGTTGAACCAGAAACAAAAACCGTAATGGTTCCATTTGAGATTCCAGATTCTGAAATGGCATCAGCTACTTGTTCGGTGATGTTGATGATATCATTTTCTGACTTTGAGCTAATTTTGATTTGTTTTGTAATTACAGCCATGTTATTTTTATCTAAATCTCCGAATTAAAAAATTATAGATAAAACGTAATTCTAAAGCTGATTTTACATCTAATACAGATTATACAGTTGGATTTACGGTAATTTCAGGGTATTTTTTAAGAAATTACATCTGTAATGAAAGTTATTCCAAAATAAATTAATACCAGACTTAGACCAAAAATAAAAAATCTATAGTTTTTGTTTGATAAAAATCTCGAGCCACGAGATGATAAATATGCAGTTGATGTTAACCATGCATAGTCCATCCATATATGTAATGCAAACAATATTGCAATCCCCCAAAATGACCACAAAAATAGTGAATCTGAAATTAATTTGAAGCCTATGGTAAACCACCAGATAATAAAAAATGGATTTAATGCACTAAACAAAATTCCGGCAAAAAAAGGACCATACTTTGTTTGATTTGTTAATGTTGTTTTTGATTTGAAAACAGATTTAATTTGTATTCCAGCAAACAAAAACAATCCTATAGATCCTAGAATTGCAATAATTATTCTAAATTGTGGTATTGTTTCAAGTGACAACGCACTAAACCCAAGAAGTATGATTAATGGAAGTTCAACTACAGTATGACCATAAGACATCTTCAGACCTGCAGATGCTCCCTCTTTTGCTCCGTAGAAAACGTTGGCAACAAAAAGAGGTCCAGGTGACATAACTCCTGAAGTAGAAATAATAATGACAGCTACAGCAAAACCAAGCAATTCTTCCATTTTAAATTGACCTAATAATATGAGAATATTTGATGAACAAATCTTTTGTTTTTGCTATGTGTTAACATTTCATTAATTCTGTTGATAGTTCGTATCAAATGTAAAAATATCCAAAAAATTGGGAATCAAAGCGAGGTGAGAGGCACAACTTTCTAGAGGGATTATCGTTAGATAACACCCCACTAGGTTGTTGGCGTGCAAACCAATGAATCAATTAGATAATTCATACAAAAAAAGATTTTGTTATTTCTGAGCGTGATAATACTCCTTAATCCAGATTATAATCAAAATTAGTATTTGTTGAAAATTGAATTATTTTTTAGTTTCTTACTTTTTGCTTGTATTGTGGTTTTACTTCTTCTGTTATTCTTCTAATTTTTCAAAGGAATTTTTATAACTATTTGGGTTTGCTTTGAGTTGGAATTCCACAATTGTTTTTGAAAATTTGTGTACTGTCATCAAATGTTCTGGAATATCATCACATTTTTTTTTACAGGTCCTGCACATGTACTTCATATCTTATTCCTAGTGCTTTGCCGATAATATAGAACTATTTGTTTTATCATCTCAATGACATAATTGACATGATTTTGAGCACGAATAATTATCATTTAATTCGAATCTTTCAGGAAAATACTCTGGACTCAAAGGCATAAAGTAATTCTCTAAAATTTTTTAGATAAAATTTGGGGACATAATGTTGCTTTATATTAATTACTTTCAAATTATGAATTTCTAACCTAAACTAAGAATTAAGAATTTTTGTGGTTACCTTAATTCACTTTTTTTCTTATCTCGTCCTTCAATAATATTATGATGGTCATCACAATAGATTGCAATGTTTTTGTAACTGTCATTTTCAGAATTTCCGTCTCTGTGATGTAAGTTTAATTTTTTATCAAGTGCAGTTATTCCACATTTTTCACATCTAGCCCTATTAACAGTAAATTGACCAAGATACTTCAAAAGCTCAGTTTGACTGAAGTCTTTCCTATCACCCATGTGTTTTCTGGCTCAAACTAAGAATTAAGAATTTTCAGAATTGAGATGATTGCTGTTATATGACAACAGAAGATTTTTCAAATCTGAATCTGCTGATTAGATATGGTAAAATGTCCAAAGTGTGGAAATGAAAAATGGTCAAGAATTTCATGTGTTGCTATTACAGATAATTATCTAAAAGCCATGAAAGAGGATTTACCATCCTACCAATATGGTATT
>JADFGC010000073.1:0-4260 GCA_022567895.1 Nitrososphaerota archaeon | reverse complement strand
TTAGTCTTAATCACAAAATCAAAACTAGATTTTTTCAAACCATCACCTTCAGACAGTTTCAAAATTAACTCATCCTTGACAAAAATGTCTCTGTCCGAATCATTTTCAAAGTAAAGTTGCGTTGTTAGTGTTGGTTCGTCAGTAACATGAACTTTGAGATGAATGTGTCTTGGACGCATTAATCCGAACTCGCCATATTTTTCTGGGAAAACTGTATCAAAAAAATATTCACCATTCTGGTTAGTTTGAATTCTTCCTCGTAACGTATATCCCTCATGATCATAATTTCCAAAACTGTCTGTGTGCCAAAAATCTAAGACTGCTCCAGAAATTGGTTGGCAATCTTGGTTTAACACCTTTCCAGTTATATGGAATCGTTCTCCCTCAAGGGATTCGCCAAAAATTTCTTTGAAGGGTGCTCCTGCAATATAGTATGGTCCTTGTGGATTGTCCGGAGTAGGCCTGCACTGATAACTTTGCAGCTCTTGCTCTTGTATGAATCCTGAAACAAAAAAGATTCCGATGACTGTAGCTATGATTGTTACTCCGATGCCGAGAGCTGTTTTTGCATTCAACTATACCCATTAGAACAATCAATACCATATCTAAAAGGATGAACGGATTAACATTTGATCATCCTCAAGTCATGATTGCGTTGTTTCAAGGATTTAGGTTTTATCATGAAACCTTAAGTTCATACAAAATTTAGAAAATTCATGAATTATGAACTGAAAAAAACTCTGTCAATAAAGATAAAACGCTTAGATATGTTCCCAAATCACTTTTTTGGAATTGCTGAGATAAACGGAGAAGACTACAAGATTAACATTCAAGGTAAGAGTATGTTAAGAACAAATTTAATCAAACTGCCAATAAAATTTAAAGATGAAAAAGCATTATTACGTCTAAGCGGAATTAATGGTTCTTATTTTGAGGATATTGTAAATTACAAAGGAAAATCAGAATGGATAGAAATAGACTCTGATAGAATTTTGTACTATTTGGCAGATCATCAAGACCAAATTGACACTATAGATGTTCTAAGCAGATTCTAAACTTTTTTAGTTTTATCCTAATCTCTCTCAACGGAACGCTAGGATAATCAATGATAAAACGTGCTTTACTAGTTTAATAGAATACCAATTTACTTTTTAAGGAACAATACAAGTGCTAATAATTAACATGGACTATGAAAAATTATGTTCACAAATTTTTGAGATTGATCCTAAAATTAGGTTTGCTGCGGTCTATAATTTTTGGGCAGAGTGCATGGCAGGTGGAATGAAAGAAGGCTTGGATAATTTCCTTTCAGAAAAGGTAACCAAGAACTCAATAAATCAAGCATTACTCAGATGGAAATCACGTAAGACTATGGAAGAATGGATTGGAAAAGCAAAATATGCGATGGCTGAATATGAAAAGATTAAACGACTCACCTTTTATTTTAATGAAAACGAGTTACTACTAGTAAGCACAGAACCAGACGCAGATCATGAGCTTATCATAAAAAATATTCAAAAACTCTTGTCAGATTCAAGTTAATCCAAGTTTAACTGACGTTTTATCTTTGAATTATGTTACCTCATATGAGGTATCAAATAGACAGCTTTTTCAACAAAAATAAGGTAAATCTTTACTCAATCAGAATAGCTGGCTTGAAAGGTCTAGCATGTCTAGCTTTGCCTTTTGGATCATAAATTCCAGAATCACTCTCAGAAAACACTTGAACATCAACTCCAAAATCAGCCTTTGCCAAGCTAACTAGCTCATTTTCAATCAATGACTTTTCATCAAACTCTTTTGTTTCAAGTTTTGTTTTTCTAATCTCAGTTGGCTCTGACAAAATATCCTTGATTGTCTTTTGAACAAAGTCTGGATTCTTTTTGATGTCAGCTGTTTCAGAATTTGCAATCAAATCTTTCATTATAACACCCATGTTTGTCTGGCCTGCCATCACCTTTTCTAATATACTATGATATGCCTTTGATTTGAAAGCATCAGCTGTGTATATCGTGATTTTCTTTGGTTTCATTTGTGTAACTTTGAGAATGTTTGAAATATCATCTATGGTTGACTTTAACAATTCCTCAGACTGTATAGCATTAGGATCAATCACATCAGCTGATACAGTTGGCCAGCTAGTTTGAGAAACCAAACCAGAATTGCCAAGCTTTTCCCACATTTCCTCAGCTATGTGTGGCGCAAATGGAGAAAGCATTGCAACACGTTTTGAATTAATCTCATACAACACACCAGAATAGTCACTTCTTCCCTTTGCTTTAGCTCTTTTGAAATACCATTGCAAATCAGACTCGAACGAAAACAAATTACCATGAAGGCCTTCTCGTAGCCTCATTTTCTCTATACTGGAACTAACATTTGATATCAAAGACTGGAGTTTGCTTAAAATCCACCTGTCTTCAGCCTGCAAATCACCCAATTTTTCTGGTTTTAGCTTGGAGCATTCCT
The DNA here is from genome assembly GCA_022567895.1 of Nitrososphaerota archaeon. Lineage (GTDB taxonomy): Archaea > Thermoproteota > Nitrososphaeria > Nitrososphaerales > Nitrosopumilaceae > DRGT01. Next base: position 1,791 of record JADFGC010000073.1, on the reverse strand, counting down.
CTAACAAGGAAACAAGCTTGTTCTTTATTCCAGTAACTGATTCCAAGTTAAAATCAGCATCTTGTAAAAGTTCAGCTGATATGATTATAGCTAATCTAATTGGATCTGCACCATAATCACGAATTGCCTGTCGCAATGGAATGATGTTTCCCATTGATTTAGACATTTTTTTGCCATCCATCAAAACAGAACCATTCACAACAATTTGCTGAGGCCAATTGTTCTCTGGAAATATTGCAACATGATTTAAAACAAAAAATGTCAAGTGGTTTGGAACCAAGTCTCGTCCTGAATGTCTAGAATCAACTGGATAAAAGTAAGAAAATTCATTTTTTATCTCATCTACAGTTTCTTTTGGAATCTTAGTAATCTCAGAAACCTTACCTAAACTACCATATCCCAAAAACACATAATCAAAAAATTCCTTTGATAGGTTATCATCTGATATTTTCCCAGCATTTACAAACTTTGCAAGGATGTAATATGCCATGTATATTACAGAATCAGACAAGCTTTCAACAATCCAATCCTTATCCCATGGAAGCTTTGTTCCAAGTCCATGTTGTCTTGCACATGCTCGCTCATGCAACCAACCAATTACATAATTAAATTCAGGACGAATCTCTTGTGGTAAAATACTCATTCCATCTAGACATTTAATAGCTTTTTCCTTCCAGGTTTTATCACCATAGTTTAGAAACCATTGATTGGTGAGAATTTTTACAACACATTCAGCTCCACAACGACAGCGAACTGGAGTATTTGTCAATTCTAATAAAATGTCTGAATATTTTTCTTTAGCTAACCATTCTTTGATGGAATCTTTAGCTTCAGAAACCTTTTTTCCAGCAAACTGTTCAGTGTTTTGTTTTAGAACACCCCCGTAGAATTCCTTTCCATAGATTTCTTCAGTGGCCTCTTCCAGTTTTGGGTCATTCTGGTCCTTTATGCCAAGCTTTTCAACAGCTTCCTTTGCAGGAATCTCTCCATATCCTTCTGTCTCAATTATCGAAATAGGCTTGATTAGCTGCAATTCTGAGCCTAGAGGCTGATCTTTCTTAAAATCAACTAAAGCCTGATAGTCAAATGGCGCATGAGCTGGAACCGACATTACAAGACCAGTTCCGGTCTGTGATTCTACAAAGCTAGCTTCGAGCATCAGAATCTTTTCGTTTCTGTGTGGTACAGTTACCTCCTTTCCAACTAGATCAGAACCTGAAATCTCACCATCATATGAAATCTTTCTATCCAAAAACTCTAGCTTGCGTGCACATTCCTCACTTACAATCCATTTTTCTCCATCAACTGTTATCTTTTTGTAATTTGTTTCTGGATTAACCCACAGATTTGTTACACCAAACAAGGTTTCTGGTCGTAGTGTTGCAGTTGGTATGATGTAATCATCAAACTTGAACTTGATCAAGATGTATTCTGTAAAGTCTGGCTCGACATCTCCCATAGTATCATGTTGTGATACAGGATTCTGGTCTTTAGGACACCATCCAACAGGATGAGACCCTTGCATGATTAGATTTTTTTCCTTTAGCGTGGTGATTTGCCACTCGATAAATTTCTGATAGACAGGATCAATTGTTGTGAATTCACGACGCCAATCAATGGAATACCCCATCTCTACCATTCCAGCCTTAATCTCTTCATGAAAATAGTCTGCAATCTTTATTGGCTCTACAAAGGTTTTGATTGCATCATCAGGAACATGATAGATGTTTTTCAACCCATCAATGATTTCCGCGTCTCCAGCCTCAACTCGTTTTGCCATTCCATGAATTG
>JADFGC010000025.1:0-15899 GCA_022567895.1 Nitrososphaerota archaeon | reverse complement strand
GTGCCGAAGGTGGGCTTCGACCCCACGACCTATCGATTATGAGTCGATCACTCTAGACCAGGCTGAGCCACTTCGGCACAAAATTACGCACACTATTTTGCAAAATTAAATGATTCTAATCAAAAAAATAACCCAAGATTATGATTACATGATATGACTTCACATGAACTTGCTGGGATTATAGGAATTATTGCAATTTGGACAACATTGGGAGCTTTTTTTCTTGGTTACTTTTTTGCAAAAAGACAATCAAAAAAACATGTTGAAAAGCTTGCAAAAAAAACTGTAGAATCTAAATCCAATAATATGGAAAAAGAAAGTTCAGAATCTACAAAACCTAAAGCCAAAAAATTTGATTGGATTTAGTAATATTGAGAAACTGATTTCCAGCTCTCGTTTTCTGATTTTACCCAGAGAAACTTCTTTTGAAGTGCTGAAGTATACAATTTTTCCCATTCTACCCCGACCTCATCAGTCCAAGCTTTAAACACACGAGGATCTATGTAGTTTCGCAAAGATGTACCAAGATTATAATCGCGAGTTTTTGTAGCTAAATCAACTTGTAATCTTATCTTTTCAACTCGTTCCTTGTGTTTTTGTTTCTGTTTTTTGATTGTTTGATTTAATGTCTTGATTCTTTTCTCTTTTGCTTGTTTTTGTTTGTCAGTTTTAGGCTTTGAAGCCTCAACCTTTTTTAGAGTTGCTTCTGCTTTTTCAGAAGCTTTTGTTTGTTCAGACTTCTTTAGAGTATCACGTTTTTTCTGAAGGACTTCCTCAAAGTTTTTTGGAATTGTTCTTTTATGATTGCACATTTTTGCAGCTTCAAGATTAGCTAGTTTTGCATGAAAGAGTTTTTCAGAAGGACTACTATTCTTTGGAACATTATTCTTTCTAAGATGTTCTGAAACAACGCTCGAAGCCAAATAGGTTCTAAACACCTTTGCAGTTAACCCTTTCACAATTCCAGAATAATAATCATTTACATGTCTAGAGGTAATTTTATCAAAAATATCTTCAGAATCTTTCTTGTTTGAAACTAGTTCTTTCAAATTATCATGAAATGTTTTGTCATGTCCAACAGCTGGAATAGTTTCTTGCCATCGAACTGCATCTTTTCCTAGAAAATCAAACTTTATTTCTTTACCAGTAAGTTCTATGTGTTCTTTTCTTAGTGTAGTTGCACCAACCGTATCTGCTTCTTCAGGATCCTTTTCATCTCCTACTCTCATTGCAGTCCTGTAAATCAAATAACATGCTGTTGCAATCTTTTTCAATTTCTTATCCTTGGAATTCATATCTTTGACCATGCGGTCTTTTATTTTCTCAATTGATTGTGCAAGATTCTTTGCCTTGTCGTATTTTACTTTGTCCCGTTCTTGTTTGATCCCAGCAGAATCAGATAGCCAAATATACTTGCGTTTCTGGGAAAGCTCATCCATCCAACTTGCTAACCACATTGATTCTTGATCATGAACAATTTTTCCCCAATTTCCTTTTGGAACTTTGGCATCTTTTCCTAAATTCAAAGTCACATCTTTAGCTGTTACCCGTGGCTTCCATTTTCCTCGCATTGGATGATCCCCACGTCCAATGAATATTCCAGGTGGTTCAGCCATGTAGTTTCCAACCTCAACCTCATTTCCATCTATGATTGCTTTGCCATATTCTTCTTTGAGTTTCTCACGGAGCTCCTTTCTTTTTGCTGTAATCTTTTTCTTCTCCTCTTTTACCATCATTGCTTTTTGGTCCGCTTCTTTGTCAACAAGTTTGTATCCTTGAGAAAAATCAATATCAGAATATTGTAAATTCTTAAATTTAGAGTTCAGAGTTTTTGCAAAATCAGCTGTAAAATTTTTCTGAAACATCTTGTCCTGAACATAAGGCGTGTCCTTTTTCTTTGCCCATTGGTATATCATTTCTTCTTGTTCAAGATTCAAGGAAACGGATTCGCCCTTGATTTTTATCTTAATTCCCTGCGACTCAAAGGCTGGTGGGAACAAGATTCCGTTGTGTTTTAGTGTTTTCCATTTCATTTTACGTTCATTTTTCTCCTAAAATTGCGGACTTTGATAAATTCTGCGAATTATTTGTATATGAAGCTAGTGTAGTGCAAAATGATCACTCACCGAATAGCTCTTTTCCCATGTATTTCTCAAATTCAATGTCTGTTTTCATCTTTTTTGCCTCCATAAACATGGCAGCATCAGTCCCGACTGTATATCTTGGCAAAATTTCCTTGTCGTGAATTGCTTTTATCACAACATTAGCAACCTCTGATGGAGCGGTTCCCATCTCTACCATCATTTTCAGACCTGAAAGGATTTTGTCAGACAATTCCTTGTATTTTGGATCCGTTTTTGATTCTGGAATCTTCATTGATTTGAAAAAGTTTGTTTTGATAACACCTGGTTCAATGATTGTAGTTTTAACGCCAAACTGACCAAGCTCATATCTTAGACACTCTGAAAAACCTTCTAATGCAAATTTTGTACTAATATAAGCTGAGGAACCTGGAAGACCCATCCTTCCAACAACTGAGCTAATGTTAACAATAACACCAGAACCTTGCTTTCTCATAATTGGTGCAACTTCTTGAATGATTCTTACAATACTAAAGAAATTTGTCTCAAACTGTTTTCTAAAATCCTCTATTGGAACATCTTCGGTGCATCCAAACTGACCATATCCTGCATTATTCACAAGAACGTCAATTCTGCCAGCTTCGGACATTACCTTTTTCACTGCTGACATAATAGAATCTTCCTTGTCTACATCAAGTTCTATAACATCAATGGAAAGGTTTTCTTTTTTTGCAGCTTCTTGTAATTCTATAGCTTTTCCAGTATCTCTCATGCTGGCAAAAGTTCTATAACCATCTTTTGCTAATGCCAACGAAGTTTCTAATCCAATTCCTGAAGAGCTTCCAGTCACAAGAGCTACTTTGTCCATGGATTTGCTGATTTTATTGCTACTAATAACTCAATTGGGATTTTATTTCAAGTTGGCATCATAATCTGGTAAAACATGGATTGCCCAACCACGTGCAATAAGTTTTTCAACACTTGTTGGTTTAACACACGCTGGCATTCCATTTGATTTTTTCAAAACAAGCTCTAATCCTTCTGTACATGTAACGTGATCAGGAGAAACCCCTTCATTGATTTGTTTTAGTGGTGGAGGAAAATATGCGATTTGTGGAATTATCACAGGTACAATCCGTAAAATTCTATCATCATTTGGTTCTGGCGAGCCTCGTCCATCTCTATTGCTAGTCAAAATGTAGAGATTTCCGTCAGGACCCATACTTGCATCTCGTAGTCGACCATATTCTGAAAACAAAGCTTCACTTGAAAGAACTTGATTTGTTTCCAAATCCAAATCTAGCATTCGGAGATGATTTCCTCGAAGAGTTGCTATAAAATACATGTTTTCCCACTCTGGAATATTATCAGAATTGTAAAATGTTGCACCAGATGGTGCCCATGTCTCATCTCCAGTATGTAACAATGGAGAAATTAGTTCTGGTTTTGTTTCATCTCCAACAATATCTGGCCATCCATAATTTTTTCCAGCTTCGATAACGTTTACTTCATCATGTGCAAATCCCCTTTCACCTGATGGGCCATGTTCAGTAGATACAAGCTTGCCAGTAACAGGATCCCAATCAATTCCTTGTGGATTTCTATGCCCAAAAGAATACACCGGTGAATCAAATGGATTGTCATCAGGTATTGTCCCATCAGAATTTATTCGAAGAATTTTTCCACCAAGTGAATCAAGGTCTTGCGCTAGTGCCCTATTTCCTGCTTCACCAGTTGTTACATACAACTTTCCATCAGGACCAAACTTTATTCTTCCGCCATCATGAAATGGACCTCCAGGAATTTTATCTAACAAAACTCTTTCATCAGAAAGCTTGTTGTCAGATTCTGTAAAACGTGAAAGTTTGTTAAATGTACTAAGAAAATCATTGTAAGTATAATACAGATAGATGTAATGATTTTCTTCAAAATTAGGATCTAACGCAATTCCTAAAAGTCCACCCTCAATTCCACCAACATTTAAAATCTTTATTGGTTCAGGATTCAAAACACCATTTTCTATTACTCGAAGCTGACCTATTCTCTCTGTAACAAAGATTCTTCCATCAGGTGCAAACGCAATTGCCCAAGGAACTTCTAAGTTTTCTGCAACTGTTTCAACTTGATAGTTTTGGCCTGCAGCGCTAGTTACAGAATAACTCAAAATCACAATTGCAATCAAAATTAACTTAAACAAGTGGTCTATCTCCCTCGGCTGGGTCTTCGATAACAGTTTCTTCCCCATCAACTATTCTCTGAAATATTTCAAGAGAAGAATGTTTGTGTAAATACTCGTTGTTATTTCCACATCTATAGGAAAAGGTGCATCTTGGACATCCTGCCTCGTTTTTGCAGGGACACTCTTTTACAATGTACATGCTGCGTTCTAAAGCCCGCTCAAATCTATCATAAAGTGCCTTACTTGCACCGTTTCCACCAATTGCACTATCATAAATGAAAATCAAACCAGATGTTCCAAGTGATATGCCTCCCAGGTCTTGTGATACACCTCCAGTAATCATGTTACTACCTTCTATCACAACATGTTCAGTTGCATGATAACCACTAGCTTCAACATATTCCTCATCTTCTGATTTTTTCATCTCATTAAGTGGTCTTGGAGCATGAAACACAATTCCTTTTGTTACAAAATCATATTCGAGTGGTTTTTCAAGCAAAACTCTCTTTCCTTGTGTTACTTCTTGGCCAAGCTCAATGTTTGCATATCCATAAACAGATTTTTGAATATGTAATTTACAAAATGCAATTTCAAGTCCAAACACCTTTCTTTTCTCATATATTGTCTCAATTGTTGGCCATTCTTCTGTTAGTGCCTTGGTATAGTATGGATAGTCTCTTGAAATTCGCTCCAACTTGGCATAATTTTTTTCAGGATAATCAAACTGTTTTACTTTGTATCTGGTTCCCGCTAGAAAGTAAATTGCATCTTTATGTAATTCTTGTAAAGCAATTGGAAGAATCCTATCGCCAACCTTTCGTTTATCAAGAAAAATATCAATTGATTTTCCAATTCCACGAATGGAATATTCCTCAAGCATTGCTTTGACTTTGTCTAGGTTTGGAATGTAGCGATTTTCTTGTAAAACTAGAAAACCATCTTTAACATGCCGTTCAATAACATCATGATGTTCTTTTAGTTCATGCTTTGAGATTGGTCTGTCACACGCCATTGCAATTACATGAAACTCTTCAACAAACGGATTTTTTGGATCAATGTAAATTCGTTCTATGTCATCAAAGTAATCATCTGGATGGTTTTTGTAATATTGAGAAATTGGATCATTTCCTAGAGCCAAAAATGCATATCCCCGCTGTCCTTTTCTTGCAGCCCGGCCTATTCTTTGAATCAATCTGTTTACAGGAATGGTTGCAGAGATAACCCCGTCCACATTTCCAACATCTATGCCTAACTCTAAGGTTGGAGTACAGGAAATTGCAGAAAGCGAATCTTGTTTGAAATCGCGCTCTACTGATTTTCTGTAATTTGCCATCAAACCTGCGCGATGAACCTTGATGTTTACATTTTGTTTTTTTGCTTGCATAGCTAAAAGCTCAGAATTTAGATGTGAATTACTAAACGCCATCGTTTTGTGATTTTTATCAGTTAATTTTTTTATCAAATCAACCATAAGTGCACGCTGTGTTCTTAATGATGGAAACAACATTACAAAATCCATCTCACTTTTGTTTCCAGAACCTTGAATCAATTTCATTGAAACACCGAAAAGTTTCTCACAAAATTCAATAGCATTATCAAGTGTTGCAGAAGCTGCAACGAATTGAATTTTATCTGATAATCTCTTTAATCGTTTAATGATATAGTGAACATTAGAGCCAAAGATTCCAGAGTATACGTGAGCCTCATCCGTAACTAAAAATCTTACACCGCTAAGCAATGATGCAAATTTTGTTTGATACATCATGTGATAGTGTAAAATATCAAAATTTGTTACAATAATGTGTGGTGGTTCTTCCAAAACTTTAGTCCTCTCTATCTGTTTTGTATCTCCATCAAACACAGCAACACTAATTCCAATTTTTTCCGCAAATGCAAGGATTTTGGGATATTGATCTCTTGCTAGTGATTTTGTAGGATATACAAATAGAGCAGAAACCTTTCCAGATAGATTTTCATTTTTTATTTTTTGAATTATTGGAATTAGAAATGCTTCAGTTTTTCCCGAGGCAGTTGGTGCCTCAATAATGACATTATTACCATAGAAGATTTCCTTTATTGCCTCTTCTTGAAACTTGTAAAACTTGGTAATTCCAATTTCATTTAGATGAGATGAAATCTCTTTTCCAAGCCCTACATCCTCAACATTTGAACCCATTACTGGATTTGGTTTTTTGATTATCTTATAGTGTGAAACATAATCCTTTTTTGAAAAGAGCACATTTTTGGTAAGAGAATCAGGCTTGTTTTTTCCAATCATTGCTTCAATCTCTGCCTCCTGACGAATGATTCCCTCTCGTTTTAGACCATCTTTCATCTGGTCTTCATCTGGAAGGTTTCCCTCATCAAATCGATTTAGAAATTCTAGGTATACCTCATCTGGATTCTTTACATGATCTAAAATATCTTGAAGACCACAATTGTTACATGAAATTACAATTTTTTTGTTAAACGTCTTTTGAATCTCTAGATTAGATTTGCATTTTGGACAGGGATATTTCATATTTTTCTACACAAGATTTTGAATTTATTGTTTAGTATACAAACAGATTTGATTAAAGCGATCAGACAGCTGTAGCCCTGCTCCACCCTTGAACAAACAAAGTTTATCTATTGTTTTTGTATCGAAGTATTCATGGCAGAAGCTGGTTACACAAAAGCAGTGACTGCAAGTCATAGGAAATTTCAAGTAGCGCTTAAAAGAGCAAAGACAAGACAAGCAGTAATGAATGTTTATTGGAAGCACAAAAAAGAGCATGAAAGGATGCTTGCAAAACACCTCAAAGAAGAAATGACTCAGGTAATCCAAGTAAAAAGTAAAATCCCTCACAGATAGCCACACAAAAAATCTCACTAAAGGAGAAGGACATTATTAAACAAGTAAATATTAGAAAAGCTAAATTTGAAAAAAAATCAGACTAACAAAATTTACAATAGCGATTGTATTCTTGGGATGATTGAACTCCCACCAAAAATTATTGATCTAATCATCACCGATCCTCCATTTGCAATTAATTTTAAAGCTTCAAAAGCTAATTACAATAGAACTGCCTCTAGAGTAATCAAGGGTTACAATGAAATCAGGCCAGAAGATTATTATGATTTCACATATAGCTGGATGTTAGAATCTTACCGAATTTTAAAAGATTCTGGAAGCATGTATGTCTTTTCTGGATGGAATAATCTCAAGGACATTCTAATGGCATTAGATGATGTTGGATTTGTGACCATAAATCACATTATTTGGAAGTATCAGTTTGGTGTTGTTACAAAAAAGAAGTTTGTTACCTCACATTATCACTGTCTTTATGTTTGCAAAAATCCAAAGAAAAGAAAATTCTACTCATTTTCAAGGTTCAAAAAAACATCAAAAACAAAGGAGGGCCGAAGTCTTCACTACAAAGACAAAGAAGATGTTTGGGATATTAAAAGAGAATATTGGACTGGATATGAGAAAACTCCAACAAAACTACCTGCTGAATTAATTGAGAAAATTATTCAATACTCTAGTAAGAAAAGCGACATTATACTAGATCCCTTTTTGGGTTCAGGTCAAGTTGCAGTTATCAGCAAATACATGGGAAGAAAATTCCTGGGCTATGAAATTGTTAAAAAATATTATAATTTTGCAAAAAAACGACTAGACAAAAATGTATATCACTTAAAAAAATGATTTTTGTCTAAATGTTTTCTTGTTTAAAGTCTTTTTCAAGCTCTTTCCTTAATTCGTGAACCATTCGACCTGAAACTTTTAGAACAAATTCTAATTCTTCTTCACTTAGCTCATTACGGTCCTCTTTTACTGCATTTTTTATAACAGAGTCTATCTCACTGAATAAAGGAAGTAAAGCTGTCCCATACTTTGTCAATACTGCCCGTGCTTCCATATTGTTTTACAATTATTTTTAATAAATAAAGTTGGTTAACCGTCATTTAGTTTTGTTACTCGTCATGTCATTATGTTACATTTTTTACTCGTAAACTAGTGCTAATTACCACATTTGGAAATTCAATTTTTTGATGTAGTATCTTCTTGTTTACCTATTTTTGATGAAATTAAATTTCGAAGTTCATCATCTGTTTTGTTTTTTGGTTCAACACCCAAGTTTTTTGCAATCATCTCTAGCTTCTGTCTTTCATTCTCAACAGGACCATCAACTTTCAAATTCTCACTCGTATAGTCTTTGATTTGCTCTTCAAAGCCGTTTTTTGCTTTCTTGTATTCGTTTACTGCTTTGCCAATCTTTTTTGCTGCTTCTGGTAGCTTGTTTGTTCCCAAAATCAAAACCAGTGCCACAAAAATTATGATTATCCATTCACTACCACCAACATTAAGGGCGTAATCTAACACGGATTATTTTGGAGCAGATCTAAAATTAAAGGTTTCAACGTATGTTTTGTATCTAAATTGTCCTTGAAAAGTAAATTAAACTAGGAATATTTTCTATTTTTAATCCTTGTACAATTTTGAAATCTTGATGGAAATATTTAGAGTAGCTGTATAAACTGCAATAGAAATAATCTGTCCCACTATTGAAGCCAAGTAAGGCTCATATTCTATTGTTAGGAAATAGTATTGAGATAACCACCTAACAACCGTGTACACTACCTCTGCTATCCCTAACGAAGAGATCATTTTCACCATATCTGTCTTTAGAAGAGACCAATTCGTTTCGCCGGAATCTAGCTTGTATTTTTTTCTGTTATCACGATACAACAAAAAACCAAGAACTGAGAAAAAGGTAGCATAGTCAGCTATCAGAGTAAAGGTAGTGTTGAGATAATGCTGCTGATCTGCTAGAATCTGTGCCACTATTGCTGAAACTATGATGTCAGCAGCGAAAGCGATGAAAACATTCCTGTTAAGTTTGAGATATTCTTTGTATTTTCTCTTCACATTCATCTGTGATGTATTTATAGTAAAAACTGTTTACTGCCAGATGAAAATTTTGATTTAAAATTAGAGATTTGGATTTATTTTTAATCTAGTTTGTTCAGAATGATTCGTATGATACAAAGAAACGCATCTGCTGAAGAAATTGAAGAGCAAAAAAAGCATCAAAAATTGAGAATAAAAATTACAAAAGCTGCTAGAAGAAGTGGAAAAATAAGAAAAAAGGAAGGCAAAGTCAGACAGGCAAAAGCTAAAACAAAAACTCCTAGATCAAGGCAAAAAATTGCCGCTATTAGAAAATCACGTTACTAAATACTTTTTTTTGGTTCCAAAGATTTTCTTTTTGCAATTGATAGAGCTGCAATTCCAAGACCTAGTACAAAGAAAACAAGATAAGGAGCACTAATTTCTGAAAATTCTGAAATTAAACCTGCTGCAACAGGTCCAATAACCCAACCTATGCCAAAAGTTGTTTCATATGCACCAATGAGAGTGTGATGGATTTCACTTTTTGTTTTTGAGAGTACAATTTCCAGCGTTAGTGGGAAAAATATGCTAAAACCAAATCCCATCAATAACATAGATGCAGCAAATTCGATTAGAGAATCTGAAGAAAATGCAATTATCAATCCAAATGCTATTGCAAAAGTCGCTCCAATCAATGTCAAGCTAGTTCTTTTAGCAAAAAATTCGCCGAATGCTAACGCAACTAGTCTAGAGATTCCAAAAATAAAATACAATATCAAAATATCATTTCCTGACATCGAACGATCATTTAGAAATGCAGGAAATATTGTCAAAATCATGCCAAATGATGCTGTGCAGTAAATTAGCACTATAATCACTACAGGAAATTTTACCATCTGTTTGATTGATGAAAAAGAAAATGTGCCTTCTTTGCTTCTAACTCTTCCTCTTGAAACTAGCACTGAAAACAATATAGCTGAAATCAAAACATAAGATGCTATCTGAAATAGGAATCTGTACGATGATTCAAGATCCTCTAGAAAAATATTTGCTATAAGTGGCCCAATCATAAATCCTGCAACAAAAAATCCCGTAAACCAAGAGATGTTTCTGACCCTTTGAGGCCCAGAACTTTCTTGTGAAATAATTGATTCACATGGTGGCCAGAAAAATGCATGTGCAATTCCAGTCATAATTCTAGTTCCCATTATTTCAGGAACAGATTCTACAATTGATAGAAGAAAAATTGAAGCTGAATTGATTACGACACCAACAGTAAGAAGATACCCGCTGTTGAATCGGTGTAACAAAAATCCAACAAATAATGGAATAAACATGTAAGGAATGAAGTTGGCAAATCCAATGAGTCCGAGTTCAGCATAAGAGGCATCAATTACATTTTTTGCAAATATTGGAAAAATTGGTCCATGCATTCCATAAGAAACGCCAATGAGTAAACCAACTAGATTAACAAAAATCAGAGTTTTTTTCATTTGTATGCGGCGACCATAATTGCTCCACCCATAAGATCTTTCTCGAATTCTACCTTGGAAAATTTCTCTAGCAATAAAGATTCTAGTTTTTTGTTTTGTGGCCAACGCTTGTAAGTTCCATAGAGAGTTCCAAACTTTAGACCAAGTTTTCCACCTGCTGCAAATGCAACAATTGGAAGAATTAATCTCAGATAAAATGAAACTCCAAATCTTATAATTGCAGAATCTGGTTTTCCAAGATCAACTATAACAAATCTACCTCCTTTTTTTAAAACTCTATGAATTTCAGAAATTGCGATTCTAAGATTAATCGCATCGCGAAGTGAATATCCACATAAAACAGCATCAAATTGTTCATCCTTGAATGGAATGTGCTCAAAGACCCCGCAAGACAAGTCAGGAGTTTTTTCAAACAATCTGCTTGTGTTTTTTAACATTGGAACAAGCGGGTCATACAAAGTGATTGAAATATTTCCATCACATAGTTTTGATGCAGTCTTTGACATATTCCCAAAACCTGAACCTGCGTCAAGGATATTGTTTCCAGGTAAAACTCTACCATTAATTCCTCTATTTCTGTGCTCAACATCTTTGCCAAATGATATTGCAGAATTTACCTTATCATAGACTGGGATAATATCTCGCAGAACATCAATAACTTCTCCCCAATAACTTCCTAGACCCATATGACACACTTTGCCAAATGATGATTAATTTGTATTTGGTCAGACATTAGAAATAAAGAACGGAATTAATCTTGCTTGAATTTTTGGTCAGCTATCTGTGCATATTTTTCCAGATCACTGTCTGAAATTTTTTCAAGAATTTTTTTATCGCTTGTAATCTTGGCCATCTTGATGTTTTTAGCTCCATCTTTTACTTCTGCCTTAAGATTAATTGCAGCAACTGCAAGTGCAGCTACATCTTCTAAACTCATATCTGCATTGTAGGTTTTTTCCAAAAAGTCATTGACCTCATCTGCTCCTGCTCCAATAGCTATTGCAGCATATGGAACAAAGGTTCCACTTGGGTCAGTAATGTAAATTGATTCACCTTTTTGATCAACTCCAGCAATGATTAATGCAACACCATAAGGTCTTACACCAGAGTATTGGGTAAATTGATGACATTGGTCAGCCAAGTGTTTTGCAACAGTCTCAACCTCAACTGGTTCATCATAGTTTAGCCTGTTTCCTTGTGAGAAAAATCTAGCATTATCAACTTGGACTCTAGCATCTGGGATATAACCTGCCGCTGCAACACCAATATGAAAATCTATTTGAAAAATTTTCTGAGTAATGTTGGCTGTTTGTAAAGAACGTAGCTTTTCTTCTACTGCCATAATGATTCCCTCTTTGCTTTTGATACCAAGTGCAAGAGTTCCCCGCTTGACAGTTTCAATAGCGTACTCTACTTGGTATATTCTTCCATCAGGAGAATACATTGTAGGCGTCATATCATAGCCACGTGATGACATCATTTCATTTCGAATCCCTCTTCAGTCAATTTAAGGGTAATTATTAATCCAGTCTCACATACACCCCAATCTGGAAAAGATCTGGAAATAGTGTTTTAAGGCATTTTAGAAAATCAAAGGTCAGAAATCAAAAATGACTACAACTCAACTGCTTGAATTTAAGGAACTGCTAAAGGCCCAGTCTGGATCAGAAACTCACAAGCCTGATCGACAAACAAAAAGACTGTTGTTTTATTTGTTCACCGGAACAAGAGGTGGATATACTAGACTTAGAGTTGTAATGTTACTTTTGCAAAGACCATACAATACACATCAACTTGCTCAAGAACTTGATCTTGATTACAAAGCGGTTCAGCATCATATGAGAGTCATGGAAAAAAATAATCTTGTTACAAAGATTGGTGAAAAATATGGTGCAATGTTTCACATCTCAAACTTTCTAGAGTACAACATCGGGGCGCTTGATGAGGCAATTGACAAATTGGATAGAAAAATGAATTCGAAAAAAGTCTATCTCTGAAGAAATTTAATTTCTGAAATTACGTTATCTAATCCCTTTTTGTAATTAGGATAATTGAAAGGAGAAATCTCTAAAATTTTTTTGTTTGATGTTTTCATCGATGTCGTTAACAACTTTACTGCATCTCCTCCTAAGACAGCTTTTGCCAACATTACAGGAACCTTTCCTGGGCGTTTTAATTCCATCAAATCACAAATATAGTAAATGAAATCCTTGAATAATGCAGGTTCAGAATCTGTTACAATAAACGATTCATCAAAGGCATCTCTTTCCCCGATTGCAATTAATGCATCTACAGCATCATCAACATGAACATAGTTTCTATAGTATTCTCCTCCACCAGGCAATCTGAATTTTCCGTTTTGTAATTTATCAAGAATTATCGATGAAAACCATCCTCCATTCCCATACACTTCACCTAAATATGCTACAGCAAATGGCACAGAATTTTCTTTACAATGAGATTCTAGATATTTTTGAGCATCAAGACGAATTTTTGCATAGTCAGTATGAGGTTTTAGTGGAGCAGATTCATCAATAATATCCTCTCCTGGGTCACCAAAAACTCCTAAACCTGAAATGTAAATGAAAAATTTTGTTCTATTCTTAATTTTTTCAAAAAAATTGACAGTTCCATCATAGTTTACTTCCTTCAAAACCTTCTTGTTTTTTTCAAGAGGTGTTACAGCGGCAAGATGATAAACAACATCGTAAATCTCGTTTGGAAATGAGAGTTCATCATCTGTAATGTCCCCGTTGATGTTTTTAATCGAAGTGTCATCGAGTTCATTTTCATGAATTAGGGCAGTGACATCATGTCCCTCTTTCGAAAGTGACTTTGCTAATCTAGAACCAATGAATCCTGATGCTCCAGTTAAAAGAACTTTCAAATCTAGATTAGCTATTACATTTTGAGGATTTAACGTTTAGATCCAAATTTTGGTTTTGAGTGGTTGAAAAATTTGAAAATCTAGACGAAACTTAAATATTGTCTCCAATCCTGAAGCGGGTATCTTGGTAAAGGCAGATCCATTTGATAATGCAACCAAACAAGTCAATGATGCATGTGATGTTTTAGGAATTAAAGACAAAGGAATGCGAGAATACTTGGCAATTCCAAATAGAATTTTACGATTAAAACTTCCAGTTAAACTTGATAACGGAAAGATTAGAATTTTCATTGGTTTTAGATGTCAACACAACAACGACAGGGGCCCATACAAAGGTGGAATTAGATACTTTGATCCTGAAGGTGGCGTCGAATACATGGAACGTGAAGTAATGGCACTTTCATCATGGATGACATGGAAATGCGCACTTGTCGATGTTCCCTTTGGAGGTGGAAAAGGTGGCATTTACATTAATCCTAAAAAAGAAAAACTAAGCGATGGTGAGTTAGAAAGACTAACAAGAAGATTTGCTTATCAAATTTCAGAAGTTATTGGTCCAGAAAAAGATATTCCAGCTCCTGATGTTTACACAACTGGTAGAGAAATGACGCAAATCATGGACACATTTAGTAAATTACAAGGAAACCGCTATCAACCAGGTGTTATTACAGGAAAACCAATCCCGATGGGTGGTTCACTTGCAAGAAATGTTGCAACTGGAATGGGTAATGCTTACTGCATTAGAGAAGCAGCTAAAGTTTTGAAAATCAAACTAAAAGGTGCTAAAGTTGTTTTACAAGGATTTGGAAACGCTTCTACTTTTTCAGGCGAATATCTTGAAAAAATGGGTGCTAAAGTAATTGCAGCTAGCGATTCAAAGGGCTCTATCATAGTGCCAAATGGATTTAAAGTCAAAAAACTGATAGACTGGAAGGCAAAAAAAGGAACTGTAGTTGGTTTCCCAGGTTCCAAAAAGATTTCCACAGAACAACTTCTTACAACAAAATGTGACATCCTAGTTCCAGCAGCACTTGAGAACCAAATTGATGCAAAGATTGCAAAGAAATTACAATGTAAAATCATTGGTGAAGCTGCAAACGGCCCAACTTTGCCAGAAGCTGACCCGATAATTTACAAGAAAAAGATAATGGTAATTCCAGATATTTTAGCAAACTCTGGAGGAGTATGTATTTCGTATCTAGAATGGGTGCAAAACAATATGGGATACTATTGGAGCTTTAACGAAGTTGCAAGCAAAATGGAAGCCAATATAGTTAGAGGATTCAAAGACACTCTCGCAGTTTCAAAGAAATACAAGATTGATATGAGAAAAGCTGCAATGGTTGTTGGAGTAAGTAGAGTGGTTGAAGCATTCAATCTCAAAGGAATCTGGCCTTAGCCAAAAAACGATTCATAACAAACTAGTTGTTCAATAAATCTAATTTTTCCTTTTGTAATTGAAACGAGACGCCTTTTGAATGATAAATCAACTTTGGTTCTGTGTTGTAACTGCTCAATAATTTTTCCAGTTAGATATTTTCCCTTTCTATCACCATCTAGTAACACAATCAATCTCTCATACTTTGCAACATAATCAACAAACTTTATCATTCCTCCAAATCTATGCAATTCAAAAACTGTTCCTGAGAATCCTAATTTTTTTAAGGCTGCTGAGTCACGTTTTCCCTCAACAATTACTACACTGTTCACCTGGTAATTTAGCAACAAAATAAAATCTTTAACATCCTGAACTTCCTGCTCAGTTACTTGCACAATATACATTTCAATTTGACATATTAAACACTTTATGAAAATACAAGAAAAGTTAGAAAAAATTCCGTGCATCGAGCCAGCAAAGGATATTGATGCAAATCTTTCAACCGTTAAGATGAATATGGATACTTTTTACAAAAATTTCAAATCAGCTTTCAACTTGTGACCAAAGTTTAATATATTGAATTAAGATCTCAACGATCTAATTATGGCTTCTGTGAAACAAATCTTTGATGAAACAATCAAGACTGATCATAAGATTATCACAGAAGAGTTATCAAAATCAATTCTAAAAAAATATGGAATTTCAGTTCCTGGTTTTGCACTAGTTACATCAGAAGCTGAAGCTGCAAAGGCAGCCAAAAGACTTGGCTTTCCTCTAGTAATGAAAGTTGTTTCACCACAAATTCTTCACAAAACAGATGTTGGTGGTGTTAAAGTTGGAATTGACGATATCGGTGATGTCAAAAAGACGTTCAGAGACATGTATGGTAGGTTATCAAAAAAGAAAGGAGTCAACGTTAAAGGAATTTTACTTGAAAAGATGGTTCCAAAAGGTGTTGAACTAATTGTTGGTCTTCAAAATGATTCTCAATTTGGTCCTGTA
>JADFGC010000072.1:0-4279 GCA_022567895.1 Nitrososphaerota archaeon | reverse complement strand
GCAGAATTTCCCATAGATTCAACATCTGGCCCTTCCCAATGATCCACCACATTTCGAATCAATACATCTCCCGGGGGAACTACGCTTACAGTTACTTCGGCACCTCTGTTATACCACCCAGTTCCAGTAGTTGTTCCAAACTGTGACAAAACTTCCAACTTGTATTGGGTCTGAGTTGTAAAATCTACTGTATGAAAATTGGACATTTGGATTGTTGGAGAATTGAAAAATTCAGCGTCATCCTCTAGCACAACTTGCATGTTGGTTTTATCAAGTGACCAACCAGTAATCGCCTTTCTAACCTGCCCTTCCTCAGACTCAGAGCCCTTTGGAACAACAACTGAAATCTTTGAATCTAAATCAAACCAGTTATCATGAGTTGGGGATTCTGGTGTGAAAAAAAACACCTCGGCCCCACTTACCTCAATTGGAAATTGTGGAACTGCTCGAAAAACAACAGAGTGTGATGAACCAGTTGAAATATCAAGTGTAAAATCTCCTCTGGCAATTCTAGGAGTTGGAATAGATTCAGAACCATCAATTGAATAGGAAACCAAATTGTATCTGCTTGTTTGGTCCCTTACCCAAGAATAGCTTTGACTGAGAATGTATCTTTCATTTGGGTTTAATGAAACATCATAGCTTGGAGCAACATCATTTTCAAAACTAACAGATAATCTATTTTGAGATTGAGCTAAAGCAATTTCTGATTGACTAATTCCAACAAGAAAAATCAAACTGAATAAAATTAAGGAAATGAAAACTTTCAAAACCTTGATCCCACCAACTCTTCAACTCCACCATACTGCGAGTTTATTTTTTTAGTAATTTGATTAAGATCCTCGGTATATGTTCTGATTAGGTCCTCATACTTTCCTCTTGGAATTTCCTCTTTATCAAAATCTGTATTGATTTTCTTTAATGCTTCACCATAACCAAATTTTTTTGCAACAAGAATGAAAAACTCATCAGGAATTGGCCAAGTAGATTTTGGCAGCTCATACACCTTTCCAATTAGCTCTTCACTTTCCCCTCTAAAACTATCAACTCCTTTTACCTTTTGAAATCTATAAGCAGTTAAGGCATATCTTACATCGTTAGCAGAATATCGAAGCTTTTCAACTATGCCACATTTTAAAAGAGATTTGTCAATTGTTAGTCGAACAAGATCCTGTTTATTCTTGTCACTTTCACCAATTATTTTTTGAGCAATTTCAGCTAGTTTTACAGGACCTCTTTTTTCATAAGTAATTTCAGCAATTGCAAAAATGATTTTATGAGTTAGTAATTCCTTTGATTCTTCCTCTAAATACTTGAAGCAATTTTCTTTTAGATTTCTCACTTGGGATACTCTTTTTAGAAGATCCTCTTCACTTGACAAATTTTCTCACATCCATACTTCCTACTATTCAAAAAATACATCCCTAGATAAATGATAAATCCAAAAAATCAAAAAACTAACTTTTTGTGTAAATTTTAACTTACGTAACCCTTAGAGCATATTTTCCTTTTTCAGTAATGCCCAAAGTTCTTGCAATTTGAGAATTTGATGGATCTACAACCAAAACAATACCACTCCAATCAGGTGTAAGATCTGATGATTTACAAACAGGACAAACTTTGCCTATGGTTACAAACTTGCATTTTCTGCAGGCCATTTCTCTTACCATTTTACTTCTCCTTTACTTGTACTGTTTTCTCTTGCTTTTTTGCTTCCTTGTCAGGCTTTGATTCTTTTCCAGAATCTGCAGATTTTTTAATTTCTTCTGCAATCCATTCATCTGCACCCAAGTATGGCTGTCTGCAAGTAATTCCAATTTTTCCCATGGTAGCTGCTTTTCCCAATGACACTGCAGTAATTCTTGCACGAAGCGTTGCACCAACTTTTAGTGTTCTTCCACTTTGGTTTGCAATAATCATACCAGACTTTACATCACTTTTTAGATAATCATCCATAACTTGAGAAAGGTGCAACAGTGCATCAGTTGGGCCAATTCTTACAAAAGCCCCAAAGTCTGTAATGTCTACAATTTCTCCTTGAACAATTTCTTGTAGTTTTGGATAAAAGGTAAGAGCATCAAATTCTACTTTGTGAAATGTTCCACCGTCTCCTGCAATCATTTTTCCCATTTCTTCAACTTTTGCATCAAGGATCATGATGATGTATCCCAAGTCTGCATTGATCATGCTTTCGTATTTTTCTTTGAGAATGTTGATTGCTGCTTTTTTTAGCGCAGTGCCAAACAAGCTTGGTGGAATCCTGACAACATCAAGTAGGGTAGATATAGAAAACAACTGTGCTCACTGCCGAATTTGATTTTATGAATCTTTGGATAAATTTTGATATTTCTTCTACAAAATTAGTCTGTCCTAAAATTATTCTCAAATTATAGAATAAGACTGACCTATCTTTAAATATTGTAAACAGACCTTTTCCAACATGGTTGGAGTAGACCAAGTACTAGAAAAATTAAGTACAGTGATTGATCCTGATTTGAAAAAAGATATTGTTTCAATGGGAATGATCAAAGATTTAGAATTAAACGATGGAAATCTAAAGTTTACACTAGAGCTAACAACACCAGCTTGTCCATTCAATGCTGACATTGAAGAAGATATTAGAAAAACAATTTCTGGAATTGAGGGAATCAAAAACTTTGACATGAATATTACAGCAAAAGTCATGGAAGGACGTTCTTTAGATGATGACACTGGTCTTTCAACTGTAAAAAACATCATTGGTGTTGCAAGTGGAAAAGGCGGAGTCGGCAAATCAACTGTATCACTAAATCTTGCACTTGCATTATCTCAAACAGGTGCCAAAGTTGGACTTTTAGATGCAGACATTTACGGACCAAGCATTCCATTGATGCTTGGAATGAAAGATGCGGCCATGCAAGTTGATAACAACAAACTACAACCAGTTGATTCACATGGAATCAAAGTTGTTTCTTTTGGATTTTTTGCAGAACAAGATCATCAAGCAGCAATTTACAGAGGTCCAATCATTTCTGGAATTTTAAAACAATTTTTAGTTGATACAAACTGGAGTGATTTAGATTATCTTTTTGTAGATCTTCCACCAGGAACTGGTGATATTCCATTAACACTTGCACAGACAATTCCAATTACAGGAATTCTCGCTATCACAACTCCACAAGATGTTGCAAGCAGTGTTGCAGTAAAAGCAGTTGGAATGTTTCAGAAATTAAACGTTCCAATCATTGGTGTTGTTGAAAATATGAGTCACTTTACTTGTTCAAAGTGTAATGAGAAACATTACATCTTTGGTGAAGGTGGCGCAAAAAAAATTAGTGAAAAATTTAACATTCCATTTCTTGGAGAAATCCCATTAAACTCTGGAATAATGTCCGGCTCTGATCTTGGAAAACCAATTGTGTTGACTGATCCAAATTCTCCAAGCGCTGAAGCATTTACCACTACTGCCAAAAACATTGCTGCACAGTGCAGTATTATTGCAGCAAAACTGCAAGAAGAATTGGTTGCAGAAGCAACAAGTACTTCAAGCACAAGTAGCTAACTGAGTTTCAGTGCGTCTTCCAAAAAACCTTCGCGAGCAATTAAAGATTCCACTTGGAATACTAATTCCAGACAATCAAACATCAAAAGAAAACATTCTAAATCAAATTCCTGAAAATTCATTTGTAATTGCAGTGGGTGACGCAACAACAGAAAAGTTACAAAGTTATGGAATTATTCCATCACTTCAAATTGTTGATGCTCAAGAAAAAAGAATCAAACGAGAACCACCTCAAGCAAATAAAGTTTCTACAAACCTTTCTTGTCAAAACCCTGCAGGTGAGATAACAGAACAAAGCATTGAGATAATTAAACAGGCAATAACATCAAAACCACCAGTTCGAATTATTGTAGATGGCGAAGAGGATCTTCTAGTCATTCCTGTCTGTATTTATGCACCAGAAAATGCCATTATCATGTATGGGCAACCAAATGAAGGCCTAGTTGTGGTAACAGTTAACGAAGAGATAAAAAAGAAAACTAAATCAATCCTTGATGCTATGAATTAGTAGGGTATGATGAGACGGTGGCTGTATGATCTATGATTACACCTACTAAACTCTGACCCCTTTTCATAATCAAAATAAACAAAGATTGAAGTAACAATTGACAATTCAGAATAAACTGTATTTTTGAAAAAAATCTGCATGAAACTAGAACCTGATCTTAAATTACAAATTCTTGAAAAGGTTGGAATTTATTCTAATAGATTTTCAATTCCTGAACCAAAGGTTCTTTT
>JADFGC010000024.1:0-16093 GCA_022567895.1 Nitrososphaerota archaeon | reverse complement strand
ATTTTTAGTGTCACTATTCTTTTTTTCACAAGTAATTTGATGATTGTGTAATTCTTTTTCAGTTTTGGCAACAAAATTACAATATCCGCAGATATAATTTGAAATAGTTTCACGTATTGTGTTTCCAGCTATGAATAAAATGGCTCCTATAATTCCAAAAAGTATAGAAATTCCTATAAGTTTTGCTGTTAGAACAGGATCAAAAATTGAAAACATCACAAATACATAAAGACCGATAGAAACTATAATTCCAAAAACTCCAAACAATTTTAGAATCTCTTTAATAACTTTTCGTGAAATCGTGAATTTTCTAGCCTAAACTAAGAATTAAGAGTTTTCAGGATTAAACAGTTCGTATCAAATGTTAATTGCTAGCCCATCCACGTTCAATCAGTTTTGCTTTAGTTTCTGATTTAACACAAGCAGGAGAACCATCACTAATTTTAATAGTTAAGATCAAATCTTCCTTGCATTTTATGTCTTGAAGTAAAATACCATTTTTCAATTGTTTTAGGGGAGAAAGAACGGTGGTTTTTTGAATTTCTTGACTAATGTTTTTCAACAAAGTAAATGAATCAATTATCTTGATTAGAAAGTTGTCAGATTCATTTAATTCATCCTTAACACCTTCGGCAAGAACAGTCCATATATCATTGCCATCAAATACCTGTAAATTATAAAGAAGAACTTCAGAACTTTTGTCGTTTTCAATCCTAGTCCAAACTTCTTCTAGCAGGTATGCCTCTCTGTCGTTAATCGAAGTTGGTTGGACGTTTAAGAGTAAATAATTACCACAGGTAAATCCGTCATTCTCAACTGACCTAGATGAACACCAAGCCAAAGCATTTTCATTGTGTCTTTCCAAATGTTCTTGAGGAGTAACTGTAAAGTAATTTTTCCAAAGATTCACGTATATTCCCTTTGACCAGTAATCTTGGTCAGGTAAAATTGCAACTATCTCTATCCAAGGATTTTCTTGAGGTAAATTATCATCAATAATCCAACCTGAGGGATATTCTATGGAAAAACCATATTCTAAATTCTCATATGTCTCAAACTGCCCAAATGCAGATACCGTAGTAGAACTGATTGTTATCAAAAGCATAATCATAAAAACGAAAATTATTGGTTTCATGAATTTATCATATGCAACTATGAATTAAGAATTTTCTAGGTCTTTTTTCAAGGAAATTATTATCAATCGCTTTTTTTTGATAGTTTTGATTGTGCCTGCTCAGAAGTTATTTCAATTCCACAGTGATTGAGGTATTTCTTAATTCTTGAAAAGTAACTTTTTGTTGCAGTAGCCGTTAAATTCTTACCATTCCAATTAACCCAAGCCTGCAACTCATCAAAAACCTGATCTCTCTTCTTTGCCTTTAGATCCTTGATAGGATCAATATCACCGTGTTTGATAAAATAAAATTTCTCAAAATTCCTTAAGGCTATTACATAACCCCGCTTTGTTTTCTCATCAAGTGAATCTAATTTCATGTCAAAGGTTTTTCTATGCCCACTTTGATTTGCTTTAACAAGCATGAAACGAATAATAATAGATAAGTATAAAATTAAAACTATTGGGTTTAGTTCGCAGTTTGTATTTAAATTGTCAAAATTGAGGTAGGTTAGATTAATGTCAGTAGATCCAAGTAAATCAGTTTCATACGTATTATCAAAACCTGTTAAAAATTACATGGACAGTGATGTTGTCATGTTAGGCAAGTATACCAGAACTCGTGATGCAGCTAGGATTCTTAGACATTATGAAAGAGACGATATCATCGTAACTGATGAAAACAAAAAAGCTATTGGAATTGTTACTGATAGAGATATTCTAGGTAAAGTTAGTGATGCGACAGTATATGCAGAAACTACTATTCTAAAAGACATCATGAGCTCTCCACTAATTACAATTGAAGAAAATGCTACTCTGCAAGAAGCTTTGCACAAAATGCGAGATAATGACATTAGAAAATTACCAGTAATCTCAAAAAAAGACCAAGTTGTAGGAATTATTTTTCAAGATAAAATAGCAAATCTGATTAGAGACGCTGCGTTAATTCAGCCAAGATTGCTAAGCCCACCAGTAAAAGCGATCCTTGGTAATCTTGGTTTTGTACTTCAATTTGCAGGAGCCTTGTTGCTTGTACCTGCAATTATGGCAACTGTTCTAAACGATACCGTCACAGCAACTGGGATTTACCTTTCTACTGTACTTTTACTCGTGACTGGATTTTTCTTAAACTCTTATGGTGAAAAAGCGAGTCTGAATCTTCGAGATGCATCGATTCTGGTGTTTGCTAGTTTGTTTATCTTAATACTATATGGCACCATACCGTATCTTTATGTTTCACCATATCCATCAGGTTCAGAAGTAGAATTATTTGCCAATAGTTTCTTTTCAAGTGCGGCAGGATTTACCACTGGTGGAATTTCATTGTTTGACAAGCCAGAGGAATTACCTCAAAGTTTTACATTCTATAGAAGTTTCACGCAACTAGTAGGTGGAATGAGTTTCATTTATCTCGTAATGACTGCATTTTATCCAGAAAGTAAATTACAATCCATGAGAGGTTTTATCTCTGGAAAAACATTACACATGAGAGAGCTATTTGGTACAATTACTATAATTTTTTCAGTATACATTATCATTGTTGCAGTTTTGTTATACTTGTTTGGTGAGAGAAACATTATTGATAATTTTTCTTTAGCTATGAGCACTCTTTCAACAGGAGGATTCTTACCAACTTCCACAATTCTTCAAAACTTGGTTTGGCAAGAACATCTTATTTTAATGGCTGCAATGATTCTTGGAGCATTACCATTTACTTTCCACTATGCATTTGTAAGAAAGAAGTTCTTGTCACCAAAATTGGGTAAAGAGGTACTAGTTTATTTTGGAGTATTAGGTGTAGCAACAGTAATTTTTGCTTTAATTAGTGGTTTAGACCCGCTTTTTAGTGCATTTTATTCTGTTTCTGCTAGTACAACTGCGGGATTACAACTAGAACCTCTAGATACGTTAGATAGTAATGCACAAGCAATTTTGATTGTGTTAATGTTTATCGGAGGTTGTGGATTTTCAACTGCAGGAGGAATCAAAATTTATCGTTTTATGCAGCTTAAAACCTTTAAACTAGCATTCAGTAAGTTAACAAGAAAAAATCTAACTAGAGAAAATAAAAAAGAACTTGCAACAACGGTGATTATTCTATTTCTTTTTCCGACAATTTCAGTCTTTACAGCTTTTCATCTGATGGACACAACAGGAGCAGATTTTGCTGATGCATTTTTAGATGCTTCAGGTGTATTAACTACGGGCGGACTTTCTGCAGATGTCATAAATCTTGAAACAGATCCTACAACTAAAATTGCACTAAGTTTTCTTATGATAATTGGTAGACTTGAGATAATAGCGATAGTTTACATTTTTGTGCCTAGACTCATCTAGGCATAGAATTTAATTCAGCCAACATGCTTTTTTGATAAATGGAAAAACAGGCTACAAAGCCTAGTCCAAAAGGCAAGAAACTAATCATTTTAGGCTTTGTCAGTATAGCTCTTCTCTTTTTGCTTTACGCGCGTTATCAGGATCCAATATCATTTACGCCAGATGCCATAGAACCAATTCAACGAATTGCATACGGATTTTACATAATTTTGTTGATATCTTTTGGAGCTATTGCATTTGGGTTGTATCATTATCACAAATATAAAATCGAGCAGAATGAAACCGATACTCTATCAATTATTGCGATAACTACATGGAATAAAAAATCAAGAAAGATTTTTTTGACGACTTTTATTCTTTATGGGGCATTTTTTTCATTAGTTTCTGGCACACTTGTATATCAACCAGAAGTTGATTTTGCTCATCATTATGGAGTTGAGATTCCATCAGCAGTTGTTGTTCCTTGTTGTGATCAACCAGGATACATGCCAGAAATTCTTGTTTATCTTACTAAACATATTGGACTCCAAATCATACCATTAAATTTAGTTCTGCAGGTAATTGTTTCGTATTTAGTTGGCCTAAATGTTGCAATTGCAGTAAGCGCCTTTTCTATTTCTAAAAAAACACCAGGGGCAAGTACTATTGGTGCAGCTACAGGATTGTTTATTGCCTGTCCTACATGTGCAGGAAGTTTTCTTTCTTTATTTGTGGGGACAGCCAGCGGTATTGCATTGACTTTAGCCTTAGTACAACTTCAAACATTATTTATTGCAATTTCTATTCCTGTTTTGTTTATTACACCAATAATTATGGCAAAAAAACTGAGAAATTCTGATGGTAGTTGTGCAATAGAGCCTATGAAATAATTCTATTAGAATTGTTTTAGTTTTTCAACAATTACTTTGAGGATTTCTTCATCGTCAAGAAGTATTAATGGAAAATTATTTTCTTCACTTGCTTTACGAAATTCTGTATCTTTTGTAACTATAATCATATTATTTTCACGAGCGTAATTAATTATAGAATAGTCAGAACCAAGTTTTTTACCTTCAATTTGTAGTTTTCTTACACTGAATGCATCATACCCAATTTCTTTTAGTCTCTCATCCATTCCATCTAGATTTTCATCAACAAGAATTTTGAGACTAAATTTAGACATAACTATTCATCAAATTTTAAAGATGTGATGTCATTTTTTTAATTTTATTCATAATTTTTAATTTGTTTTCAATTTTCATCTCAGGTTCTAGAGTGAAATATATCGTGAAATTCTTTGGATAGATAACCATTTGAGTGAGTTTTTCTCGCTCTACATGTACATAACGAACTTTGCCAAGAGAATTATCAAAATCATTTCTCATTTTTCTTCTTTCTACAACTTGTTTACAGAAATGCTCCCCTTCTTTTTGTGATTTTAAAGAAGTTTTCCCACTTTTCATTATAGATTCTATAATGTGGCCTTTTTGATCTATAATAGCAACAAATCTCATTTTAGGATCTAAATCTATAATATCTTCAATAATTTCCATCAGATCTAATTCTTTGTAATAATTCAATTCTTGATGCAAAAATTAATTGACTAAATATATTTGATTGAACATCTAGACTCGAATTATTCCATTTTTAACTAAGAATTCTATACCATTTGTAAAATCTAAATCGGTGATCTGGCCTTCTGACCACCATTTTGCATTATTCTTAAACCAATTAGGAATTTGTTGCGCAGGTATTTCTTCTAAATCATCAAAATTTGGGATATTGATTTTGTATTCTTTAATGATAGCATCAATTCCCTTAGCAAATCTATCATCAGTCATTTTATTATTTGACCACAAATTGGCTGAATCACGAACCCAATCTTGAATAATTGGACTATCGTCTGTTTTAACTGGTTCTTCTATTTTCTCGATTTCCTCTACAAAGAACTCTCCTGTGTTTTGAAATCCACCATATTCTAAAGTGTATTTGTAATTACCTGACGTAGTTGTTGAAATATCATCAAGTATAACATGAGTAGATTGTGAGTTAATTGGAAAAGTTTTGGTAATTGTTGCACCCGTAGGAGGAATTATTTCCAATACTGGATTAGAGTTTAAAACTTTAGAAACAACAATGTTGAGTTCAACAGTTTCACCAGGTAAATAACTTGATTTATCTGTACCCAAAAATATAGAGACAAAGCTTATTGCATCACCTAAATAAAATGGAAATTCAAAGATAGAATTATAGTATTTTACTACAATATAGTAGGTCCCAGGCGGATTATATTTTACAAGATCATTAATGCTAAAAGTATGAACTGTCATAGCTTGATATGCTTTAACATAAACATAATCAGAATGTAATGGCTTTTCGCCTTTATCATTAAGAATTTCAATACGATATGATTCTGCTTGTGAAGCTATTGGATTATAATAATTGGTTTTAAAAAATGCAGTTCCAGTATCACCAGGATAGTATGATTCTTTATCAGTATGTATTTCAATAGTTATTGGTTCGACTTCTACAGAAGTTGTTTTGTTTATTCCATTGTAATTATAAGTTATTGTCCACGTTCCAAACTGATTATCAAAGGCATTTCTTAGAATAGTGTGTAGTTTTTTTGAAGATTTGAAACTACTTAGCTCTCCCGAATCTAAAGAACCATCAGGCCTTGTAGCTTCCCATGTGACTACTCCGCCATAATATCCATCAATCTCAATATCAATTTCAATCCAATCATTTGGTCCAAATGGATCTTTTAATGGATTTGTGATAATCTCAATACCAAAAGCTTGCTGAGAGCCAAATAGTGTACCTAGTATGAGCAATACAAAAAACCAATTTTTTCTCATCAGGCTAATCAAGCAGAATTAAATTGTTTAATAGTTAAGATGTAATGTGAACGAACACATTCTAACTGTTATAAAAAAACTAGAGACAAGGTCAAAGCTCGAAGAATCTAATCAAATTGAAGTAAATCATGATGAGAAAATGTTAGCAATTACTGAAGATACGGGTCAGTTTTACAACTTGTTCCTAAAAGCCATCAAGGCAAAAAGGATTCTAGAAGTAGGCACATCAGTTGGATATTCCACGCTTTGGTTTGCTGATGCAGTATTAGATAATGGCGGAGTTATTACTACAATTGAACAAAATCCTTCAAAAATTACAATGTCCAAAGCCAATTTTGAGGAAGCAAGAGTTGAGCATATTATTGAAAATGTACAGGGAGAAGCCATTAAGATTCTGAGCCAAATTTCTGATAACATTAAAGCAGAAAAAGAAAAGCAATTTGATTTTGCATTTTTAGATGCAGATAAAGAACTCAATAGTGAATATTTTGATCTTATTTTACCGATGATTAAAGTGGGAGGAATAATTGCCACTGATAACATTTTGTATCCAGAGAAATTCAGACCGATGATGGAGAAATTTGTAAATCACGTAAAAAAAATTCCAAATGTTCAAACATTTACTTTAGATCTTGGAAATGGTGAACAAATTTCAATGAGAACTGGTTAACGTATTTTCTTTGCCTTTTATTCTTTATCAATAAATTCGTCAGGTTTTGGAGGGTCTGGTGCCAAACCTTTTCGTTTTCTAATTTCTGCAAGTAATTTAGGCTGGATTGATTTTGGAATTTCAGTCCATGCCTTAAAGTGTGTATTCCACATTGCGCGTCCTGCAGTTTGTCCGCGCATAACTTCAGAAATATCGAATGTTTCAGATGCTGGAACTTCGCCAATTACAATAGTTACTATGCCTTTTTGCTGCATGTCAAGAACTTTTCCTCGCTTGCCAGATAGTACAGTTGCGACATTTCCAACCAAGTCTTGTGGAACTCTTACCTCAATTTCTAAAATTGGTTCTAAAAGAGTTGGTTGTGCTAGCAATGCAGCTCCCATGCATGCACGTCTAGATGCTGGACCTAATTGTGATAATCCTCTATGTGCAGGATCTTCGTGAGGAACAAAGTGATGGAATGTAAATTTACAGTTTCTCATTTGTTCTTTAGCAAGAGGGCCTTCTTTCATTACATCTTCAAAACCAGACAAAATAGAATCAGTTGATTCTTGAATAAACTGAACACCTTTTGTTCCATTAATCATCACATTACCTCTAGGATCAAATTGCAATACTTTCTTTGAAATATCTGGGTCCCATCCTTTTTCTCGCAACAGATTAGAAATCTCTTTTTTGTCTTTCATGTCTCCTAATTCACCAGTTCTAATCATATCAGCAATTTCAGGTTCTAGTGGTTCAACTTTCATGAATATTTTATTGTGACGATTTGGTGATTTTGACATGATAGGTTTACAAGCACCTTTGATAGTTTCCCTATAGTTTATCAAAGGAGGCGAGGTTATGATTTCTACTTTATTTTCTGCAATCAAGGTAGTTGCGATATCGAGGTGCAAGACCCCCATTCCTGCAATTATGGTTTCACCACTTTCTTCGTCAAACTTTACAACAAGGTTTGGGTCTTCAATAGTAAGTCTTCGTAAAACTTCAACAAGTTTTGGTAAATCTTTTGGATGTTTTGGTTCTATTGCCATTTGCACAACAGGTTCTGATACATATTTGACTCCCTCAAACATCTTGATATCTTTAATGGATGACAAAGTTTGGCCTGCTCTGGCTTCTGTTAATCCCAAAAGTGCTGGAATATTTCCAGCACCAAGCTCACCAACCATTTCTCGTTGATTTCCCATGAAAAAGTTAACTGATTGAATTCTTCCTTCTCTTTTTGTATCAATAATGTTTATTGTTTGTCCATCTTTGATTGTGCCAGAAAACAATCTACCAATAGCGACAGGGCCGGCTGCAGGATCCAAAGCCATGTTAACAATCATCATTACAGTAGGACCATTTTCATCACAATTGAGGATGGCTTTTCCAATATCAGATTCAAGATCTCCTTTCCAAATCTTTGGAATTCTGTATTTTTGAGCAACATCTGGTGGTGGATGATGTTTTACAACCATTCCTAAAATAGCATCAGCAAGAGGTGCTTTTTCTACAAGTGACTTTAGGTCGCCGTCATCCTGATAAGCTGCATAAACATCTTTGAATGAAATTCCTCCATCTTTCATTACATCAATGTTAATAGCCCATCTATCTTTTGCAGAACCAAAAGTCACACTTCCATCTTGGATTGAGACTTTCCATTTTTCTTTGTATTCCGGTTCTCCATAAGTGTCAATTAATCCATTAAAATCTGAAACAACTTTTGCAAGAGCTTCTTGCATTTTCTCAGGAGTAAGTCTTAGCTCTTTAATGAGTCGGTCAATCTTGTTGATAAATAAAACAGGTTTTACTCTTTCTTCAAGAGACATCCTTGTGACTGTTTCAGTCTGAGTCATGATTCCTTCAACCGCATCACATACTACAACTGACCCATCTATTGCTCGAAGACTTCGAATTACTCTGCCTGAAAAATCTACGTGGCCAGGAGTATCAATCATGTTGATGACGTATTCTTTGCCATCTTTTGCAGTGTAATTCAAAGTAATATTAGCTTGTACAATTGTAATTCCTCTTTCCTGCTCTTGTTTCATAGAGTCAAGTGCTAGAGCCTTACCAGCAGCTGAAGGTGCAATAATTCCAGAATTTGCAAGAAGACTATCACTCATTGTGGTTTTTCCATGATCAACGTGAGCAATTACACCAAAATTTCGAATTTGGTCCTTATTCTTAATAATCTTCATCACTTGCTCGGTTGACTTGTATTTCATATTCGCAAATCCGATTTCTACAGCTAATAAATCTAATTAATCCAAGGTTCTACTTCTAAGAATTAAGAATTTTCGGTAAACCAAGTAAACGAAACCAAAATAATATTAGGAAAAATCATGCAGTTTTAGGCATGATTAATAGATCATTTTGTTGCTGGCATTTCTAAGATTTTTTGATGTTACAAAATGGCAGTCCTTTTGTTTTTTCCTCTTTGATTCAAACAATGGCATTAACTGAGCCACAAAGGTAAAAAACAAAAATTGTTCAATTTTATTTTTTGTTCCTAATGTTGGTTGAAATACTTCAAGACCTACTTTTTTTAGATTTTTTACTAATTGTGTATTATGTGGGTTTTTTTCTTCAAAAATAATTACTGCATCTCCCTTTTTTACGGAAAATAATTCCATATGGGAAAATTGTTCAATTCTTTCAAAGTGAGCGTCAAGACCAAGCAGTTCATAAAATTTTGCAGCAGCATACATAGCAATAGGAAAGGTATGAAGATTTCCCAGAACGAAAATCCTTTTTGTGAATTTAATTTTTCTTGTTTCCCTAATTGCTTTTTGGAAAATTTTTGTGCTATCTGGAATATTGAAACTTGTGACAAGGGAAATACAAGTTAATGCACTTTGAAGGAAGCTTAAACTTCCTCCAGTAAAAACATCAGAATTAGGAAATTTCAAAAGAATTGTTCGTGAGCATGCATTTGCAAGTCTACTTTTTGGATTAGAGGTTATAGCAATTGATTTTCTAGCAAGTTGAGCCACTTTGATATTTGAAACTGTGTTGCCAGAGATTGAAATCAGAAAAACATTGTGTTTTTTTGTGATTTGTTGATTTTTTAAGAGATCAAGAGGGTCTACCGCACGTACCTTCAAGTCAGAATGAGCCTCAGCAAGCATTGCAGCAGCAAGAGAGTCTCCACTTCCACAGAACATTGAATTTCTTTGAGAAACATCTGACAGTGGCTGTTGTGGTTGAAAAGTCTGAAGAAACTGGGTTTGGAGAATAACATCTCTTTCAAATGCTTCTATCGTTTTCACATTATGTTTTCAAAAGAATTAGTATATTAGAACTCCTCAAGATGTTTTTGTTGTTTTGATTTTTATTACCATCTAAATTACGTGCTACGTGGAAATTTCTGTAGGTCATACACCGGATTCTGATGACGCGTTTATGTTTTATGGAATGTTTACTGGAAAAGTTAGATCAGATGACTTTACAGTAAAACACGTCATAGAAGATATTGAAAAATTAAACAGAAAGGCCATAAATCCAGAGTTAGATGTTACAGCAGTTTCTGTACATGCATGTGCACACATTCCAGATTACACAATTTTACGAAGTGGGGGAAGTTTTGGTATTGGTTATGGCCCAATAATAACAGCAAAAGAAATGATGACAATTGAACAAATTAAAAAGTCAAAGATTGCGATTCCTGGAAAAATGACTTCGGCCTTTTTACTTTTACAATTAATGATAGGTAAGTTCGATTTTCTTGAAATGAGTTTTAGCGATATTCCTAAAGCAGTAAAAAATGGGGAAGTCGATGTAGGACTTGTGATTCATGAAACTCAGTTATCATATGAGCAAGAAGGAAACGTGAAAATCGTAGATGTTGGAGAATGGTGGGATAAAACCACAAATGGTCTTCCAGTACCTTTAGGAATTAATGTAATGAAATCCAGCTTTGGGATAGAAACTATTAGAAAATTTGACAGTTTTCTAAGAGATTCAATAAAGTATGGACGTGAGCATCAGGATGAAGCAATTGATTATGCCATGCAATATTGTCGTGGAAAATCACGAGAGCTGATAGAAAAATTTGTTAAAATGTATGTAAATGATGTCACAGTCGATATGGGAGAAAATGGTGAAAAATCAATTCGAAAAATGTTTGAAATGGCTAGGAGTCAAAACATAGTACGTGATTTCAAATTACAGATTGCTTAATTCTAGCCAAAACATCTCAAAATACTCTAAATACGATTTACAATAACTGAAATTTAGGAAATGGTTCTAGTCGATAAGAAAATTCTTTCAGGAGGATTAGTTATGATAATAGTTGGCACTATTCTCTCACTGTACCTAAGTTCAGTAATAATTCTAGGAGAAAGTGGGATGACTGAAGAAGAGACATTGGATCTTTTGATAAGACAGCAAGAAAATCGAGGTATGAATAATTTATCTGGTATTTTAATGGGAATTGGATTTCTCTTAGTTTTGATTAGTTTCGGGGCAAGAAGAAAAAGAAAAGGTGGAATAAAAAAAGTGGAGAAAAAGCCCGCAGAATAATTTGAAAATATTTTATTAATTAAAAATTAGAGCTTTTTTAGAATGTTAAAGAATGTGTCTCTTTGTGCAGGTTGTCTTCCAGCTTCTTTTACCATTGTAGCTAATTCCAAAATTGATGAATTAGTTGGTTTTCCAGCTGCACGATAGATTTCTTCAGAAAAAGCAGTTCCGACTAAATCACTTCCCCCATATGATAAAGCTACTTGTGCTAGTTTTTTGCCATAAGCAACCCAATATACGGATATGTTGTTTAGAAAACTTCCGAGCATCAGTCTAGATAATGCGACTACTTTAAGATCATAAACAGAAGAGCACTCATGTGTAACTAATCCTTTCTTTTCAAGTTCGGTATTATCTAAACTAAATCTAAGAGGGATAAAGGTGATGAATCCTTTTGTCTTTTTTTGTAATTCACGAATTTTGATGAGATGATCAATAATGTGCTCAATTTTTTCTACATGACCATAAAGCATTGTTGCATTGCTTTTAATTCCCAAGTTGTGAGCCTGCTCAATTGTGTCTAACCATTCTTGGCCAGTACATTTTCCTCTAACAATTTGTTTTCTGACATCTGGGTGAAACAATTCTGCACCTCCACCAGGCATAGAATCAAGACCTGCATCCTTTAATCTAGAAAGAATTTCTTTTACAGAATTTTTTGTTAGTTTTGATAAGAAGAAGATTTCTGCGGCAGTGAAAGCCTTGATGTTTAATTCTGGATGATTGTCTTTGATAATTCTCATCATGTATTCATAGTAATCTAGAGGAGCTTTCGGATGAAATCCACCAACAATATGAACTTCAGTTGCACCCATCTGTTTAGCCAGAGCTACTCTTTGTTCAATCTGTTCAGGGGTTAGAGTATATGCATCGTCTTCATTTCCTTTTCTATAAAATGCACACATTTGACAGCTTGCAGCACAAACGTTTGTGTAATTCATGTAATAGGAAGATGCAAAGGTTACTGTATCACCAACAAGTTTTTTTCTATTCATGTCAGCAACTGCACCTAACATATGCAAATTATCATAATTCATCAATTCCACACCATCATTGAAAGAAAGCTCTTCGCCAGCAATTGCACGATCTAGAGCTTGAGATTGACCAACTAATTGTTCTAACACACCACAAACTCATTTCTGAGCAAATATAAAACTTGGTTAACAATACTGTTAATTTATTACATTCGTAACCAATTACAAAGTAATGAAAATTACAATTAAGGACATTCAAAAAAGTTCCAGTCCTATCGAGTTATTCAAGTCCGGCTGTCAGACAGAAGCAACCTTAAAGGAATATACCATAATGCTAAAGAAATTTGTAAATGAATTTCTTGAGGATATTTTACAGAGTCAAGGATACGAGGCAAGGGTTAACGAGTTTGTTCTAAGGGCAAAAAAGGATCCGGAATGGATTAAAAAAATAATTTATTCTGAATGCCCAAAGAAACCTGAGATCCTAAAACAACAAGGCGCAGAAATAGCGGTCTTTGATGTATCGGATGTCAAGCTCAGACGGGAGTTTGTCGAGTGGTTGAAACTCCAGGGGTTTTGGAAATGATCATACGCCAAGTTACAGCTTATGAAAATATTCTAAAAGCGATTATCCAACAATTAAACAACCCTAGCCCAAGATACAAAAAATCAACTATACAAAAAAGACATGCAAAATATGAGCGCATAATTGACACGTTTGAAAGAAAAGGCAGAGATATTGAAGCCTGGGCAAAAAGAAAAAATCTATCTTTTACAGCAGTTATTCTGTTTGACCTGGTTGAAAAGGCAAGGACTTTGTTAAAGCAAAGAATTGAGGAAAATAACGAGAGGCCTGATAAATGAAAGGGATTAAGGTTAGTTGGATAGTGAAATAGCCCATGCAAAGGCGAAAAACGCGGCAGCTAACACGATAATGACAATATATTTCCACACATCATAAAACAGGGTTTGTCAAAGTTATACTTTAGTGTAAACCTCAAATATCTTTTAATCTGAAAATTCTTAATTCTTAGATTTCAACAGTTCGGTAATTCTGTCGATTTCCTTAAATGAAATAATAACGTATTATAGTGTGAATTGCTTCGTCGAATAACAATAATGCTTGATGAAAATTTAATAAAAATTCTAAGACAAAAACAGGCACAGCTAATAAAAAAATCAAATAAATCAGTCAGCTTTTCAGCAGTGGTAAGCCAAACATTGCGTAACGGTCTCAAAAAATAGATCCTGTTTTTATCTATTGGTTACGTTGTAATTTTGGAAGCTAACACAGTACTCCCTAATGAATACAACCATCGGGGTTGAACGTACGACAAAGTAATTTTGCCTCGCTTAGTTAGTTGCTTTGGTTGGCTTCCGATTTTATTTACATTTGATACGAACTGTTAATCCTGAAAATTCTTAATTCAATCGATTTAACATCTAACTTGATGGGAACTTTATCTCTAATTTGGGGAATTATATTCATAGTATTAGGGTTAGGTGCTATTCCTTTTGGATTATTTTATTTTCCATTGTTCATTACTATCATTCCAGCAATCATATTCATTTCAATTGGAGGGACTCTCATTAGAAAATATGAGAAAGATAAGGAAAAATCTGTAAATTCTTAATTCTTAGATTCCAATTTGGAACCATTAGATCAATAAAAGTTCCATCTTTCTTAATATCAAATAAGTTCATAGAATGGTAGAGGTTAAAAAAATGGAAAACACGTATTTGACGTCTGCAAGAAAAAAAGGATTGTCATTTGGAAATTTCAATGACGGTATTGAAAGAACTTCAGATTAGAAAATTAACATTTGATACGAACTGTTAATCCTGAAAATTCTTAATTCTTAGAGTTAGTTAGAAAACTTGTGAGAGTATGGGAAGAATGTTGTTGTTATAATGGGATTGAAAATGGCGGATAATTTAGAACAGTTTATTGTGATCGGTGCAATAGTAGCTGGCGTAGCCATCTTTGTTGGCACAAGAATATTCATACTTTTTAGAAAGTAGCTTTTTCTTATTTACATTTGATACGAACTGTTAATTCTGAAAATTCTTAATTCTTAATTGCTAAATTTTCATTTAGCAATAAACAGTTTAAGCTACAATTTTTTTATTCACAAATGGGATGATTGTAACAATCATTAAGGTTTGTAGACCAAGTTCCAGCTCCATCAAGGTTTGCATCTTTTAGATCAGTTCCAGCTAAAATTGCATATGTTAACGTGGCATCTTGAAAATTTACGTTTGTCAAGTTTGAGGATGTAAAGTCAGTATTCCAGAGGTATGCTCCACTAAGGTTTGCATTTGAAAGGTCAGAACCTCTTACCCAACCTCGAATAATATTTACATTTGATAGGTCAGCATTTGTAAGATTCGCATTATCAATTTCTGCATATTTTAGAAAAGCCCCACTAAGATTAGCATTAGAAAGATCTTTTCCAGAAAATATAGCTCCTGCCAAGTTTGCATTACTTAGATTTGCATATCTATAATCTATGTCTGGCAAAACTTTTCCATACAAATTACAGCCTGACCAGTCAATAGGAAATTTTTCCCTGTAGCATTTATCAGTATTTTCAACGAATGAAGATTTAGCTGCAAGATATTTTATAGCATTAATTAGTTCAGTTTCAGAAATCATCCCTTCTCTATACCACTGAAAATTATTTTCAAACCATTGGGGAAGATTATCATGTTTTTCAAGAGTTGAACCAGCACTTACTTCCAAAGCATCCAAAATGTAACAAGTCATGGTATTGCCATTAGTATCTGACGAAGTCAAAACTAGGTTAGACATTGGCATGGGATTTTGAAAACTAAATTCAAAAACTGTTTCTAGCTTGTGGTTTTCTTTTGAAAATGATGAGGTTACATTCACAAAGAGCCCATTAGGATCATGTGTTTTTACTGAATAGCTTGCCCAAGGACTACCATACTTGTATGATTGACCAAAATCTTCTTCGATTTGCCCTCTGATGTAATATTGAATAGGATCAGAAACTGGTCCTGGAGGATCTTTGTTTAGTGAGATGTATGGCGTATTGTCATCTATGGAAAAACTATCTTGAAGATTGGTATACAATGTGACATTCTGAATGTTTTGTGGTCCTCGATTTTCAAAAAGTAGAACCTTTAGAACAATTGGATTACCTGTTTCTACTGTTACTGTTTTTGATTTTTTCAAAAAATCTGATTTTGTAAATGGTGTTGAATCAATTACAAGGGGATGTTCGTTTTTTAAGAATCCTACATCAAAAGTAGGACTGAGCTCATCAATGTAAAAATAATTACTTTTGTGATCATAATTTTCTGGAGCAAAACTAGTGCACCCATCACTAAATGGGAAGGTATTTTCTAGTTGTGAGTAGTATTTTTCTGCAATTCCTTGTTCTGCAATATCTCTTGAAACGTACAGATTCTCATTTGCAGCAAAAACTGGTTGCACAAGCATAGAAATTATAAAAACGCTCATCAAAATTATAGACTTCATTGTTTTTCCAGTCCTTTTAGTAGAAAGTTTATTGCATTTACAAGCTCAGATTCTGAAATTTTTCCTTGATTATGCCATTTAATTGTTTATTGTTTCCAGAAAGGAAGCTGTGCAATTTCCTTTATTATTAGAATTTCTTGCAATTTT
>JADFGC010000071.1:0-4496 GCA_022567895.1 Nitrososphaerota archaeon | reverse complement strand
GGATAGCCCTTGGTTTGTTATCTAAACTTGGACTAAGTGTAGTTGCGCTTGTCTCAAGAAAACTACAGGAGGGAGTCTTTGAGGAGTTAAGAAACGAGAATATACGCATCATGGATCTTGACATGGATATCTGCCCTGCTCCAGGAATGAAAGACAACCCAAATCTTTTGGCTGCAAAAGCAACTGCTGTTAATATTCGCTCACAATTATCTGAGCTTGGGTTTGACCCCGCCATTTTTGATAAAGCAAGCTCTGAGATAGAATCGCTTTTAGCTGCACAAGACATCATTAACTTGGCAAAGTTTCTTGCAAAGATCTACGGTTGTTTCTGCCCAGAACAGTATGACAACCAACTGAACATTGAGGTACATAGAACTGTTACCGCAGTAGAGATAGACCAACAATTACATGAAAAAGGAAATTCGCTGGCAGACTTTGAAATTGTCTGTACCTTTGGTACAGGCGGCACGTCTGGTGGCTTGAGCAGATACTTGTCTGAAAAATATGGAAAAAAGTCGCTGCATGTAGTATTTCCACCGGCTAATCAAGATGTTGGAGGAATTAGGACAAAAGCCAATGCAGATGGTTTGAAGTTATACGAACCTGAGATATATGCTGGAGAACATGAAGTAGATTTTGAGCAGGCAAAACCTCTTCTAAAGTTTTTTGTAGACAAAGGTCACGACATTGGCGAAAGTAGTGCTCTTGCACTTTATGCGGTGATACAGATGGCAAACTTTGGCAGCGGTGGAAAGTTTGTCGTAATAGTTGCTGATGGAATACAAAAGTACAAAAAGAATTTCGAAGAGATTGGAAAGAAGCAGAAGCGTACTCAGGTCTCCCTGCAGGAAGCTGCATCAAACGTAGGCGATTATGATAGAGTAATTTGGATTCATACCCAGTATACTCCACGCGAAGAAGGAATAGAGCTAATTGCAAAATCTCTCGGCGTTGATAAAAGTAAGATCTCTGTGCCAAAGGCAAGAACCGCGAACCAACTATTAGCAACACAACAAATTCCAGAAGAGCTAAGTAAAGCTCTGCAAGGCTCTAAAGGCAAGTCGTTGCTGGTTTGTATGGCTGGAAATACTTCGTTGATGGCTGTTAAAGTACTTGCAGGCAAAGGCATTGTAACTGAAAGTTTGAAAGGTGGGATATCAGAACTGCCTCAAGCAAAAAGCAAACAACCTTCTGAATTTATCAAAGTAGCTGCCGAATAAGAATTTCTGATCAGTTTATTTATTGCAGAAAATTATTTTCATCTAGTTTGAAAAGGGGCAAGTTGGTAGTAGTATCTTCAATTGTTTTTGCTGTAATGATAGGATTTACAATTTCAGCTTCTGCACAAGAAGAATCAGTTATTCCTGATTGGATTAAAACAGCAGTAACATTTTGGGTCCAAGACCAAATCAGTGACCTGGAATTTATCAATATCATTCAATATTTTGTAGAAAATGAGATAATTACAGTGCCACCATCTGATGACAGAATTATAGAAAATCTGCAGATTTTTCAATCAGAATTAAATGAAAAAATTCAACAATCTCAAGCACTTCGAAATAACGCTCAAATTCAACAAGCAATAAAAGAATCAAATAAAGAATTTTTAGAAAATCCAAATTTTAATTCTCTTATAGAAAATAGAGAATCAGAATGGGTTTCAACAGAAAAAAATCAAATTATTCCATTAATGTATGATTTAATGCAAAATGATGCTGCAAAAATTCTACAAGCTATTGTTGAACAAGATCAGAAAAGTGATTCTTTATTTACTTATGCTGAAATTTTTGTAACCAATTCATATGGCGTCAATGTTGCCATGACTGGAAAAACATCTGATTATATTCAAAATGATGAAGTATGGTGGACTGAAGCACAGCAAAATGGAATCTATCTTGAAGAGGGGGTTTTTGATGAAAGTGCTGGAGTTTATGCCTCTGATATAGCATTAAAGATCGTTGATGATAAAGGTAATTTTATCGGAGTAATGAAAGCAGTGATTAATGTTGAACTATTAATAACAACTGATCAATGAAGTGCCTTTCTGTTTCACAACCTTTTGCAGACTTAATTGTGTCTGGAAAAAAAACAATTGAGCTCAGAAAATGGAATACTAATTTCCGCGGAGAGTTTTTAGTTCATTCCCCATTAAAGATTAGAACAAATGATTGTAAAAGATTAAAAATTTTAAAAAAACTTGTGACAGGAGCTATCATTGGGAAAGTAGAGATCATTGATGTAAAAAAATACAATTCAAAATCAGAAATTAAAGCTGATTACAAAAAACATCTTGCATCAACAGATTTTTTTAATAGTAAGTATGGTTTTGTGCTAAAAAATCCAAAATCATTTAGAATTCCGATTCCTTACAAAGGGAAGTTAGGATTTTTTGATGTTAAACTTCCAAAAACAGACATCAAAACAAAAGAATTGACAATGGATATTATTGATGAAGAGCAACGGTACCGGTTGGTAGGGCATCACTAAAAATTCTAAATTTGGGAAAGACTTACTATCTATATATAAAGGGCTTTAAAAGGAGAGAGAAAATGCCTCAAACAAAACCAATTGTTAGTATTGAAAATGTTGTAGCTTCTGCATCTGTGGACCAAAAAATTGATCTTATTGAAGTAACAGAAAAGTTTCCAGATACAGAATATCATCCTGAGCAATTTCCTGGATTAGTATTTCGATTAAAAACACCTAAAACGGCAACTTTGATTTTTAGAACTGGAAAAATGGTTTGTACTGGAGCAAAATCTGAAGAATTGGCAATAAAAGCTGTCAGAACTGTAGTACAGAAACTTCGTAAAGGAGGTATCAAAATAAAAAAAGATGCAGTAATTGTTGTTCAAAATATTGTTGCTGCCATAAACTTGGGTGGAAAAATTCACTTGGAGCAAGCTGCAAGAACATTGCCAAGAAGTATGTACGAGCCTGAACAATTTCCTGGTCTAATACATAGAATGGTTGATCCTAAAACTGTGATTTTGATATTTGCATCTGGAAAACTTGTTTGTACAGGTGCAAAAAAAGAGGCAGATGTATATCGTTCTGTTCATAATTTGCATGCACTTCTTGAAGAGAAGAAACTAATGATATACGACTAGTAAATATAATGATTTATTCAGTAAAGGCTAGATTCATTGAAGAGAAAATGGGAGAGTTTTATAGAAAACTAACTGATGGTACAATTCAGAATCAAAAGCCAGATGGACAAGAAATTGTAAATTCTGTGAAACGTGCAAAAATAACAGAACCAAACACTATTCAATGGTCTGAGATGTGTTTTTGCCCTACACCATTAAAACATGAACGAGAAACTGTCTACAATCATTTTCTAACTGATATGGAGACTGAAATCATAGATGATTATGTAGAGTTTGATGGTGAATTATTTTTTGAATTTTTAGAAAAAAAATTTAAAAACTAAAATTTTTGATTATATTAGATAAATATTCACTAATTGTTTTTTGTAAGTCTATTTTAGAATAGCTATCTCTGGTGTAATTGAAGTTGGAATTATTTTTCCATGAGCTCGTATCTTGATTGTGTGGGTTTTGATAATTGCTTTGGTTTTTCTGAAAGTTCTTTCATTTTCCATTTTTTATTGCACTGAGTACAAATGGTAAAGTAGACATCATAGCCATCTTCTATCTGGTGTTCGAGGACCTTATTATGACCAATTATCATACATCCAAGATATCTCAGTATCTTCATAGCATTTGATCAAAATTTGGTTTTTTCACTTTCGGTGTATCAAATTGTTTGTAAACTGAGCAAACTTGTTAGACTAACAACTAGTCTTAGCCAGAAGAATCTTTTAATTCCACTAAAAATGACGTCCAGAGAACAGCATGAAGAGAATTGATGCGATGATTCCTAGTATAAAACGACATGCTGTAGTTACTGCAATTATGGATACGGGGGCTCCTGGACTCACAATTGCTGAAACTAGAGGTAGAGGTTCTGGTAAAAGACCATTGGTAACTGGTGCAAGAGCTTCTGTAAGATATATTGCAGAATATAACAGAACGGATCTCATTACTATAATTGTTGATGAATCTAAAGTCCAACAAGTTGTCAATGCAATAATGAATGCTGCACATACTGGTAAAGCAGGAGATGGAAAAATCTTTGTTTCAACTATGGAAGATATTTACGATGTAGCTACAAAATCAAAATCTTCTATATAATCTAATTTTTTATTTAATTTTTAAAACTAAATGTAATTTGTTCATCTTCGCTACTATGTTCCATTTTTAATGTATATGTTCCACTGTTTTCCCATCCAGGACCACCTGCAATAGCTAAAGTAGAATATTCACCACTATCTTTAATCTTGATATCTTCAGCCCAAATTAATTCGCCACCTGCATTTTCAATTGACAAACTAATTGTATTACCAAGCGATGTTTTAGATTTTCCTGAAATTGAAATTATATCACCTTTATCATATGATGACTGATCTAAATCTAATAATCCAGAACTCATTG
>JADFGC010000023.1:0-17855 GCA_022567895.1 Nitrososphaerota archaeon | reverse complement strand
ATTAACGTAAACATGGGTGCAGCCAAACTAGTTGGAGTTGGCATTATTATATTAATTATCATTGGAGTAGTAGCGGCAGCATCTGTACAAATAGTAGATTCAGGCCACAGGGGCGTGTTACTTCATTGGAATGCAGTTGATGTGACTGCTCCGCCTCTAGATGAAGGGCTTCATTTTGTAGTACCATTTCAAGATCAGGTGGTAAATATGGAAGTGAGAACACTATTGTTTGTAAAAGGAACATCCGCAGCCTCTAAAGACCTTCAGACAGTTACCACTGAAGTGACGGTTAACTATGCTCCAAATCCTGAAACAGTTAACGCCCTCTACAAAGAAGTCGGTCTTAACTATCAAAATAGAATTATTGCGCCAGCAGTAGAGGAGGTTGTAAAACAGGTTACAGCAAATTATAACGCAGAGGAATTGATCACAAAAAGACCTCTAGTAAAATCCGATATTGAAACAGAGATCACTAAACGTCTAAATGTATATAACATCCAGACTCAAGTCATCTCAATTACAGACTTTCAGTTCTCATCACTCTTTTCTTCAGCAATCGAATCTAAGGTAGAGGCAGAACAAAAGGCACTACAGGCAGAAAACGACCTTAGAAGAATTGAGGTAGAAGCAAGACAGGCTGAAGCACATGCAATAGGTATTGCTGCAGCCAACGTTGCCCAAGCCAATGGAGAAGCTGAAGCAATTAGAGTTATCAACATAGCCTTGTCGCAAAATCCATACTACTTGGATTGGCTAAAAACACAAGCATGGGATGGTAAACTACCACTTGTAGTAGGCGAAGGTGGAACTCCTTTCATTCAGATACCAACTGAATAACTAAATTTTTTTCAAAATTAAGACTAACTCTTTTCGTTATTTTTTGATTTGTCTCTTATAGCATCATACATTGCAAGAAACTGTTCTGGTTCATGTTGCCTGTAATGTTTTTCTAGATGTGAGATTTCTTTATCAGATATCTTTTCACCTTTATTTTCATGATATTCTTTGATTATTTGAAATTGAGTTTTTTTAATGCTAAATTCTCGTAGAGTTCCATTAACCGATCTATTACAAAAATAGTCATACAAGACTAGACGGTATATCAAATAGCCTGTAATTCCAACTATAGCAACAATTACGAGGGGGAAAAGAATGTAAGCTATAACCATGTTTTTTTATGATCCTTCTTACTATTTCATTGTTATTCTCTTTGTTCATATCAAATGTAATTTAGAAAAATAAACAAAATTTCTAAATATCGTTAGACAGCCTGTGCAGGAACACGCCTAGAGTGAACATTGTTACCCTTGCTAGAATGTAATTTTTGATTGTTGGACACCCAAATGGACACTTGGAGTCCAGTTATAGGAACAAAATTTGCCTAGTAAACAATTTTAAAACAAGTCATGCGTAATTTACTTGGCTGCGATGAAGAATCAGAGTTATTTCTGAAAAATGATGTGAAGGCATTTGTCTGAGCTGCCAAATCCTTAACTTGTTTGATTTTTGACCTTGTTTAGTATATCATCTGAAATTAAATTTTGTTCGTAAAGTGAGTTTGTTATTTCTAAAATGTTGGTCAAATCATGCATCTTTACTCCTTCTGCTTCTAAGGCTTTGTCGGCGCCTTCCATTCTGTTTATGATAACATAAGCATCTGAAATTACAATTCCAGCTTCTTTTAGTGATTTTAGTGCAGTAACTACAGAACCACCAG
The DNA here is from genome assembly GCA_022567895.1 of Nitrososphaerota archaeon. GTDB lineage: Archaea > Thermoproteota > Nitrososphaeria > Nitrososphaerales > Nitrosopumilaceae > DRGT01. The sequence continues at coordinate 16,138 of JADFGC010000023.1, read as the reverse complement.
TTGTTGCTACATCATCAATCATCAATGCCTTTTTTCCAGATTCAAAATATCCTTCAACTAGTTTTGAAGTTCCATAATCTTTTGGCTTGTTTCTTACATAGATTAGTGGTTTTACAGTTTCAGTAGCTAATGCAGATGCAATAACAAGTCCGCTTGTTGGAATTGAAACTAGATAATCAAAATTATCAAGACCGATTTTTTCAGCAATTTCATTTTGCAGATGTTTTATCATTTTTCGAAATTGGTGAGGAAAACTAGGAACTATTCTTAAATCGATATAGTAAGAGCTTTTCTTTCCACTTGAAAGAGTAAAATCTCCAAATTTGAGAGCAGCTTTTTCATGCAAAAAGGTTGAAAACTCTTTCACAAACTCCACATGAAAATTTACTAAACTGGATTTATTTTGGTTTGTATTTTAGTTAAATCATGCCTGAAATTTGGTTAGACTATGGAGTCACGAACGTGGTTCTTGACATTAAAGCAGAAAATCTCGAACAAAATATCGATTCTGAAGGCAAAGTCCTTGAGGATGCTGCTATTCAAGAAAAACTTGGTGCCTTGAATCTTTCAAAACCAAATGAAATTGTTGTATTACATGACTCAAAGGCAGTCCAAAAAGTTCTTTCTACTCTGTACATGATGTGCGAACAAAAATCAAAACCATTTCCACAAATCTTTGCAGAAAAGCGCATTATCAATCAAGTAAAACAAAAGCTGCCTGAAGGAAGCATGATTTCTGAGTTTGGTGATTCTGAGCTTTCTAATGCAAATCTGGTCTTTTTAGGAGAAATGGAGTTTAATGGATTATTTGGTTTTGAAACAATTGCTACAAGATTAATAAAAAAATTTGGCAAAGATGAAATGTTAGCTGCATACACTAAACGAAAGGAAAATCTTCCATCACCTGGTCATGTTGGAGATTGTATGGAGGAAGCAAAAAAATTCACAAATAATTTTGAGATTCAAGGAATTGAGGTCGTTGCAAGCTCCAAAGGAATAGTAGATTTAGCAGTTGGCCATCCATCCTCCACAGTTTCACTTTCTCAAACACTTGAAGGTTTTGGCACAAAAGATGTTGGCGAACACAAAACCATGGTAATTAGTACTGGAAAGAATGCCAGCAACGACACACTTGCAAGATCCTTGTCATCTTTGTGGAATTGTAGTGGTTCAATAAAACAAGATGGTTTAGCTATATTGCTTGCAGAATGCAAAAATGGTATTGGTTCTCAAGCAATTGAACAATTCATTGAAGGACGATTAGGTGTTGAGCGATTAAAAAATCCAACAAAGTACATTGATGGAATGGAAGACCTTTTGTTTCTAACAGAAATACAAAAGAAATTTCAAATTGCACTAGTTTCAATTCTTCCTGAGCTTTATGCAAAAAGGCTAAACATGATCTCACTAAACAGTACAAAACATGCCATGGATTACATTCTCAAAACTCAAGGCGTTAGACAAAAGGTTGAAGTTATTTCTGATGGTGCACGCTTGCTGCTAAGATAAGAAACCAGCAGGTAACGGTGCACACAAAATTGCAAGCACAATTATAATTACATACATCAATTTTCTATTCCTTGGAAGTGGCGAAATATCATCAAGTGGCTGTGCAGCAGGACTTCGAGACGATAGAAAAAAGATTAGCATCGCCATCATCCAATAACCAAGCAATACAAGCACTCCCATGCTTGCATAAGTTGCATATCTGTGCCATTTTTCACTAAGCAATGTTCTTGCCATGTGTCCACCATCAAGCTGCCATGCAGGAAGTAAATTCAAAAACGTGATCAAAAATCCAACCCAAGCTGCAAACAATAGTGGTGTCATTAACACTACTTGTCCATCTCCACCTTTTCCAAACATTGCAAGAGTTGCTGTCATCAAAAGTGGTTCACCTAGGCCCCAATCAACTAGTCTTATCTCTTCTGGAAGTTGTTCAATTGTTTCAGAATCAATTATAGGAGCTGTATATGCAGCAAAAACTGAAACAATAATAGCTATTACCAAACCTGCAATCGGACCTGCAATTGCAACATCATACAAAATTTCTCTATTGATTGTAAGTCCTTTTGATTGAATGAATGCACCAAATGTTGGAATACCAATAATAGGAAGTCCGGGAATAAAGTATGGCCAAGTTGTTCTTAGTTTGTGGAATCTCGCAGCAACAAGATGTCCAGATTCATGAATTCCTAAAATTCCTAAAAGTGCAAGTGTGTAAATTCCTGCCATTTCTAAAGGATCACCAATATCAAAAATTACATTGGCATTTTCTGTTCTATAATAACCATCAATCATAACAAAGGCTACAACAATTACAAACAAAATTCTAGGAGTCCAGGATGAAGATTTCCACCTGCTTTTTTTCCTTTGAGGAAATCTTGTGACTATGATGTATATACCATCTTTTAGTTCTTCTAGCTTGCAAACAAGGTCTCGTCTTTCAAGTTTTTGTGCTAAATCAACGAATTTTGATTTGAATTCACCATCTTCTATCTTAAAGTGTAGAGTATCTAGTGTACGTCCCATAGCACTTACATCAAAAATAGAAGAAACAACTGACATTACCTCTTCTTGGGTTGGTTCACTCAAGTTACTTTGAGCATGGAATTTTTCCATTAATTGACTTTACGGTCAAAAAGTAATTCAAAATGGCCGATTTTTGTTCCAAAAATCATGCTCAAAATTAAATATTTGATAGCTATTTCCTATTCTTATGCAAGTAATTCTTAGAGAGATAGGAGAATGCGCAATTAGACGGGCAGAATTAGGTGATCTTATTCCAGTAATGGAAATTAACTTGAAAACACTGCCAGAGCACTATTCTGATTATTTCTATGAGAGTTTGATGGCAGAACTTCCAGAGGCCTTCCTTGTAGGTGAAATTAAAGGAAAAATTGTTGGCTATATCATGTGCAAAACAGAATATGGATTTTCAAATTTTAAAAAATTAGGATTTGTCAAAAAAGGACATGTTGTATCTATTGCAGTTTTAAATGAGCATAGGAACAAAGGAATCGGTAAAGCTCTTGTTGAAGAATCAATCAACGGTATAAAGATAAAGAAATGTGATGAGATGTATCTAGAAGTTAGATGCAGCAACAACGATGCTGTAAAATTGTATGAAAATATGGGAGTTATCATAAAACAAAGGCTCAAAACATACTATCGTGACGGCGAAGACGCCTATCTTATGGCAACAGAATTTGAGACATAGTTCAAAAAGATAAATAACTAACACCAAACTTGTAGCGCAATGGATAAGCGCAAAGGAATGGGAATAACAATTTTCATTTTATGCATTAGTGCATTTTTTGTCTATGCGTATCTTCTAATGCTTTCTGAGTGGAGTGGTGTTGTTTTACAATTATCTGTTCTCATGATAACTGGAGGATTACTTGGTGTAATAGCTTGGATTGGCTATACAATGGCAACAACAAAATCTACTCCATCTTCAATTACATTTGATGATGAAAAATAATTATTTTGTAATTTTTACATCAACAACTGTTTGGTAATATCTTGGACCAACGGCTCTAACAATTTTTGATCCAAGTATTTCCGATTTTACATTTGTGACTTTGAGATAATGTTCTTCTGAAAGTTTAGGCGCATCTTGTTTTTTGTCTGCATGTATGTGGGAGTAATAATGAATTATTCCACCATTTTTTGTAGCAAGAATTGCAGACTCTAAAAACTCATCAGATCTTTCAGGAAGTAACATCAGCGTTCTATCACCTTTTTCTTTTAACTGATCATTTACAATTTGAGCTGCATCCCCATTAAGGGAAATTACCTCTCCAACTAGTTTGTTAAGTGAAATGTTTTTTTCACACAATTGTGAGGCTACAGGATTAATGTCAATGTTGTATACGGTACATTTTTTGTTCTTTGCAGCAAGAATTGAAAACATGCCTACTCCACCAAACATGTTGATGACTGTCTCACCATCTCTTATGATATCTGCAATTCTTTCGCGCTCTGTTGATAATCTTGGTGAGAAAAACGCCTTTTCAACATCAACAAAAAATCTACATCCAAACTCTTTGTATTCTGTTTCTGTTTTGTCTTCACCTGCAAGCAATTCTAATGATCTTGTTCTAAAATCACCAGTAACATCAGAGGATTGATATAAAACAGATTTTGCTGTCGAGACCTCTTTAAGCAGAGTTTCTCCAATCACTTTTTTCTTTGAAAGTAATGAATCTGGAATTCTAATTACAATGATGTCACCAATCTGATCAAAAGCTGAAAACAACTCTTCACTTTCTTGGTCTGTTAGGACACCTTCAAGTGCCCGTTTTAGCATTTTTGTCAATTCTGATAATTATTTGAGAATAATGCACACAAAAATTCCTTTTCCAGAAATTACTCTAGCCTTGTGTCTTACTCCCTTTGGAATGAATACTGTAGATGGAGATGTAACTTTGTAAAATTCATCTTCCAATTGAATTTCATACGTTATTTTTCCTCCTTCAGATAGAATTAGGTTAATTTCATCATGACTGTGTTTGTGTAGAACACTATATTCAGGAATTTTTTTCTTTGAATTTACAAAATGAACTGCAATGTGAGTACTAGATTTTGGAATTAGTTTTTTGCTTAACATGGATAAACGCTTGATTGGAGCCTTTCTATGAAATGGAACTTTGGATAGTGGCTCGTTAACTCCTTTTTTGATAAATTTTTGATAACGCTTCATGAATTAGATTCATTTTTTTGCTATTAAATAATCTATTTTCTTGAATAGAAAAACTAGTTATCATATAAGCAACGATCTCCATAAATTATTGTGCAAACTGATAGACTTTCTGAATGGTTTGTTCCAAAATTTGGCTCACGAAACTTTAGGATAAGTGTAGGAATTCTATTCTTACCATATACCTGCATTGTAACATCTTTTGCTGCATGGGGTTCTCTTTCTGGTAGTTTTGAATTAGATAGGCTTGCAGCAATTTGTATCGTATACTTTTTGTCAGTTGGCGTGGCAGCACACTGTCTCGATGCAGTAGGTGGAAAAACAAAACCATGGGGTAATCTACCTAAAAGAAAACTTTGGATTGTCTCATTGATTGCGTTAGGAATTGCATTTACTCTAGGATTATACTATGCATTTTTGGATTCACCACTTTTGTTTCCAATTGGAATTGCAGGAGGATTTTTTCTTTTTGCATATAACCTGGAATTATTTGGTGGAAAATTCCATAACAATATTTCAACTATAATATCATGGGGAGTATTACCAGTTTTTGCAGGTTCTGCAATTCAAACAAATTCTATTTCAATTGAAGCCTTGATACTTGCCGCAGTTTCTGCACTAGTAACTTATGTTTTGATAATAAACTCTAGAAGATACAAAGAACTCAAAAGAAGTTTTGGAGATGTTTCTTTAATTCACAAAAAAGAGATTATTCTAAAAACAATTACTTTTGGAGTGATTGCAGGAACTGCAATCTTCTTTATTTTGAGATTTTACTAGTTCCTATCAAAATTGCAGATGAATCACACGATAGAGAATATTGTTCAACTTTAAGGCCATTTTCCCTCATTGCATCTGCATAACTGCTTACCCAAGTACTTGATTTAATTAATTTTGGAAGTTTTTTAAATGCCTCTTTCCAACTTGGAATAAACAATCCTACAAAGTTCAATATTACAAAATAAAAACCCCAAAGTTTTCTATGAACAAGGTTTTTTGGATAAGTAAAATCATGAAAGATAATTTTTCCACCCTGATTCAAATGCTCAACACATCTTTTTACAAGAATTTTAGCATCACAATATTTTGGAATATATGATGAGGTAATACAATCAAATTTTGAATCAAGGTGCAGTTTTTCTGCATCTTGAAAAACATAAGAGATATTATTGTATGATGAAGAATTTTTCTTTGCTAATTCAAGATAACTTTCAGTAATATCTACTCCAATTATCTCTGAATTTGGAAATTTTTCTGCAATTTTTCTTGTTAAAATCCCAGTTCCACAGGCTAAATCTAAAATCGATTTTGCATTCGTGATATGGCTAACAATTTCATTTTTCCAATATTTGTCCTTGCTCAATGTACACCATACAGCAATTTTGTCATACGTATTTGCCGTATCATCAAAAAATTTTGGTACTAGATTTTTTGGAGATTCATTTGCCAACTCAAGATATTATTTTCTAAAAGCAATAAAAATTCTACTTCCAACAAAGATAGCTACTGCTGCAATAATTGCAGCAATCATAATGTATTCTCCATAATCTGCAGCCATTTTATGAAAACTCAAAAATGTCTATCATTAATGAAAATACGACATAGTACGCAACATAGCTTACAAATAAAATAATTCCAAGCCACAAGCAATTCTTTGCTTTAGAAGGATCGTCTTGTCTAATTATGAAATAAGCTATCACTCCACCAAATATGCAAATCCCAATTGGTAGAATGTACCAAATTATGCTTCTTTGCCTAGTGGGATTCTCTGACATGAAAAATCTACTTTTTGTAATAGAAATTTCCTGATTCTTTTTGTTGTTTGTCTAGTCTACTGTCAACCTTGTTGACTCTAGGTCTGAGGCTTCTTTCATCTCGTCTAAAGGACATGTCCAATGATTTCAAGAATCTATTCATGGCTTCAGATTTTGAAAGAGGAGATGTTGCATGTCCCTCAATACCAGACGTACCTTCAAAAATTATCATAGTATCTGAAACCAAGTCCATCAATTGCAAGTCATGGTCAATCACAATAGCCGATTTTCCATAAGAGCGAACAAATTTCTGAATAAACTTTGCAACTACAATTCTGTCTTCTACATCTAAAAATGCTGAAGGCTCATCAAGTGCATAAAGATCAACTTTTTGTAAAAGACATGAAGCAACTGCAACTTTTTGCAATTCCCCACCAGACAAGTTTTTGATTGATTTGTTGTAGAGTTTTTTTATTTTGAGATGATCAACAATCTGTTCTTCTTCCTGACTTCCCTCAATCGGGGTTTCATTTGCCGTGTCTAATACAGAAACAACCTCGACATCAACATCATTTTGAAGGTATTGTGGCTTGTATGCAATCTTTACCTTCTTGTCTATTTCACCAGAATCTGGCTTTTCAACACCAGCAATCATTTTCATCATAGTAGTTTTTCCCAATGCATTTGCACCCATAATTCCAACAACTTCACCTTTTCTTACTCTACCAGGTTCTATTGAAACTGAAAATGATGGATACTTTTTCTTAAGTGCAGGATAAGAAATTGCTTCACTTCCTTCTTGAAATTCACTAGATGACGATGAAGCATCAAATGTGAATTTTTTATCTCTAAACCTTACGTTTTCGCTTGGTATGTAACCATCCAAAAAGATGTTGATTCCAACCTTTGTTGATAACACACCAGACACAATACCATATGCAGCTGATTCTCCATACAACACCTCAATGTAATCACTAAGATAATCAAGTAGTGTCAAGTCATGTTCAACAACCATCACTGTCTTTCCAATTTTAGTTAGGTTTTGAATTGTTCTTGCAACTCGTATTCTCTGAAAAACATCATTGTAAGAAGATGGTTCATCAAAAAAGTAAAAGTCAGCGTCCTTTGAAACTACAACTGCAACTGCTAATCGTTGTAACTCACCACCACTAAGCTCCTTCAAGCTTTGCTCCATCGAGTTTTCGAGTCCTAATTCTTTGATTAATTGGCTTGAAACTCCTCTTTCATCATATTTTTCAAGCAATTCCTTGCCAGTTCCATCAAATGCATCAGCAACTTGGTATACCTGTTGTGGCTTTATTGAGGCCTTTATCTGACCGTCTTTGATCTTTTCAAAATGAGATTTTAGCTCTGTTCCGGAATAGTATTTCAGAATTTCATCCCATTCTGGTGGTTCTGAATAATTTCCCAAGTTTGGTTTAATGTTGCCAGAAAGAATATTGATTACAGTACTTTTCCCTATTCCATTTCTTCCAAGCAATCCAACAACTTCGCCCTTTTTTGGAGTAGGTAATCTGTAAAGTCTAAACGAATTAATGTCATACTGATGAACTTTGTCAGTTGCAAGCTCTGTAGCTAAATTCACAATTGTAATTGCATCAAATGGACAAACTTTTACACAAATCCCACAACCATTGCAAATGTCCTCATCAATCTGTGCTTTTTTTATCTCCTCATTAAGTACTATACAGTCTGCTCCAGACTTGTTTACTGGACAGTACTTTATGCACTCTAAGCCACACTTTTTTGGCTGACAAAGCTCCTTGTCAAGTACTGCTACACGATGTGTCATGACGATATACGGTTTCAATATGCTTTATACCCCTTTGGATAAAAATTCAGATCAAATTGCGTTAGGTTAATAGATACCATCCAGAAAACAACATTTAAGCCGGCCATAGCGTTAGGGTGCGACCCAATCCCTTTCCGAACTTGGAAGTCAAACCTAATGTCGCTATTGTGTTACTAAGGTGCGAGAGCTCTTGGGAAGCAATAGTGCTGGCATTTTTAATTTTAAATAAATTTTTATGAAACAAACTCATTGGTTTCGATATGCCTAACTGTTCTGTATGTGGTCAACAATTAGAAGATGACATTCGATTCTTAAACCACATGATGGAAAAACATGGATTTAGAAATCCAAATATCGACAAGCCAGATCGAAACAGTAGAGGATACTGATTTAGTTTTGCAGACGAATTTTTGCTTTTCTTTTTGATCGTAGCTGAGTACCACAACAAGGACAGCTTACTTCTTGACATTGTAAATAAACATCACAAGAAGTACACCGTTTTATTCCTACTTGATATCTATTTTTTTCTGCCCTATATCGTTCACAAATACCTCTACACGTCATTTGTAGAATGATCCCTGGTTTTTTTGTTTTTTATATGTAGTTCTGACTTTATGATTGTAGAATTAAGATTTAGCTGACTAGTACATGATTATGTTTGCAATGATCCGATTTTATCAATGAATAGCCCTGTTTTCCGTTGAGAAAAATTGTCATAAAATTAAATGCAAAAGACTATGTTGATTTTCTTCAAATCTCAAATGGGGATGGTCTTACAGCAGAAGAAAAAATCTATGAAATAATTAGCTATTATCTAATAATAGAAAGAAAGAAAAGAAAAGTCAAGTTTTCAAGAAAAAAATTGTCAGAATTATACTAGACTTGACTCATCTTTATTTACTTAAATTGAGAAAGAATGGTATGGCAGAAGAAATAAGCGAATACAGAGTCTACGAGGTACGATGCAAGGACGTCATGGGGGAAGAAGGAGTCCGTTTTGCAGGAATTATCGATGAATCAGGAAAATTACTTGCTGGTGGTTTCAAACCCGGAGTTTCACCACTAGAAAAAGACAAAGAAAAATTCAATCGGTTTTTGGACAGGGTAATCGAAATTTCCTTGCGTCATGAACACAAGGGAACACTTGGAGAACTAAATTACGTAGCATGCAGACGAGACAAAGTTGTTTTGGTTAGTTTTCCGTTCCCAATTAGCAAACATTTGTTACTCGTATCTGCTGAACCAAATGTAAGTATTGAAAAACTTGCAGAAAAAATATGCGAAATATTTGGTGACTCAAAACTATTTTCTGAATGGGACATGAAAACTTCTAACTAGAAGCCTTAGGACCTAATTTTATCTTCTTGCTATTTGAAAGCAAACTTGCAGAGCGAATAAAAACTGCCTTTGCGGTTTTGCATCCTGTATCACAAGCTTCTTCAACACTGACAGCATTTTCTTTTGAACCTTTTGAGGATAAAATAGCATTAAACAAAGGTCCAAGTGCAGCTCTTCCTCCATAAGCTGTCTTTTCGTCAACAAACCAAAACATCTCAAGAGCGCTTGAATCTAAAATCTCATTTCGAAGTTTTTCCCCAAGCGAAGAATAATGACCAACAAGAAGTAGTTTTCCTCTAGCAAGAAAGTTTACAACTTTGGCAAATTTTGTGCAAAGATAACACTGGTTATCATAAATTACAAGTGGCACTATACCTTTCAAGTCCATACATTCGATACTCTCCAATCAGATTAAAATTTTCAGAAGGAACTAATGTCAAAAATTGATGTTTAGGAATAAAATTTTACATTTGTAAGACTACTATTGTAACACGAAAATATTACACTCAAAATTTTAGGTTCGAATTTTTCGAAAAATGTAACAAAATCATATGACAATTAACTAACTATAAGTAAAATTTTTTTGAAAAGTAGTCACAAATGGGTAGAGTCAGGTATCTAATTAGTGGTATAATTGTAGCTTTAGCATTTTTGATTCCATCAATGATTACTGATGTATATGCAGATACTTCATTATCTAGATGTGACACTTTAGACATTCCAGGAACAACTTATGTCTTAAATTATGATCTTACTTCTTCAGAAATTTGTTTTAGAATTATTGCAGATGGAATAACTCTTGATGGTAATGGACATACAATAACTAGCCTTCTTTCTCTTCAACAATTTCAAAACATTGGTGTTGATGTTCACGGAACAACAGGGGTTACTGTAAAGAACCTAAAAATCTCAGATTTCAGAACTGGAATTGCTGTTACTGCTAGCGATACTTCACTCATTAACAATTTTGTAACAAACGCTGATACTGGAATACACGTTAGCAATTCTTGCGTTGTTACTTTGACTGGAAATACTGCTAATTCTGGCACTGATGGTATTGTGATTGCCTATTCTTCCGGAGTTACTCTAACTGGAAATACTGCAAACGATAACTCGGATGATGGAATAAATATTTCCAACTCCCATGGTACTGTTCTGACTGGAAATACTGCAGGCATTTCAGAAGGTCAAAGTAATCGTGGAATCTCTATTAGTAGTTCTAATGATAATTTTCTAATTGAAAACACAGTTAGTGGAAATGAAGCAATATTGCTTTTTGGTTCCAGCGGAAATACTTTAATTAAAAATACTGTAGAGTCATGCAGCAATTGTAATAGCCTGTACTCCATTGGAGTTACTGGAATCATGATCTGGGAATCTGATGGAAATACTATTAGTAAAAACAATGTAGACTCTTCTCACATGTGGGGAATTCGTCTCCTAAATTCCAATGATAATGCCATTACTGGAAACGTAATATCTAATCATAAAAATCAACTTTTAGAATCATCAATTATAACAGGTGCAACCGCATTGCACTTTACTAATTCGCACGATAATACTTTCAGTTATAATACAATATCAAATAATGAATCCCCATTTAACATCCGTGAAAGCACTAACAACAAGATATACAATAACAACTTTATCTCCAATTCAAATCAGGGTAGAATTTGGTCCTATGTCATGGAAAATGGGATGATTTTAGGCGTAGTTAGCGATATCAGTGGAAGCAATATCTTCAATCTTGATTTGCCAATAGGAGGAAATTATTGGGATAATTTTGATGACGCATCTGAAGGATGTAACGATATAGATAGTAACAACATCTGTGATGTACCTTTTGTCTCATTTGAGACACAAGATAATTTTGCCTGGACCATACCAGATGGCTGGTCAGTTAATTCTCCAACAATTCCTGACGTGGACTCACTTGTAATACCTGAAGCTACCCATTGTACAAACTCCGAACCAGAACCTGAACCAGAAATTATACCGGTTAATGATTCATCTATAGTTAATGAAGATACACCAGTTGTAATTTGTCATATGCCACCTGGAAATACAGAAAATCCAGAAGAAATTCTAGTTTCATTTAGTGCACATGATGTTCATCTAGCTCATGGTGATCACATAGGAACTTGTGAAGATTATGAACTAGAAATTCAATTTTCGGATAAATTTCTAACAGATAATGAAACATTGAATGTAACAATTGAATTTATGAGAAATGTACGTATTAATATGAATTCTGATTCAAATGTGGGGGAAGCAATTTCTCAAGCAGCACAATTACACGAACTATTTACACATGAAGATAAAACTACCAAAAAAGCATTCCAATCAGCATTTAAACAATTTAATAAAGATGTAAAAGCATTCTATGGAAAAACTCAAGCAGTTTCAGAAAAAATCATTCTCCACGAACTAGACAAGGCTGCAATCAAAATACAAATACAAATTAACAAAGCTGAGAAAGATGAACAAATCATAAATAAAATACAATCAGCAATACAGTTTGTTAAAACACAAGAAAAACTTCAAAAAATTAAAAATCAAATAGGCATTGAAAAACTCAAATTTGAATCAGATAACAAAAGGCTTGAAGCTCTTAAAGCATTTGAGTTCAGTTTACTAAAACAGACTTTAATTTTTACGGCTAAATCTGATGGTGAAAAGATAACGCCTGAATTGCTAAAAGATATACAAAAGTGGGCTGACGAAAAAGTAGAAGAAAATCATGAGAATAATTCAGGAAAAGGTAATTCTGATAATGGGGAAGGAAATAGCGAAGGTAACGGTAACCATAACAGCAACGGTAACAGCGGCAAAGGCGGCGGTAACAGCGGCAAAGGCGGCGGTAACAGCGGCAAAGGCGGCGGTAACAGCGGCAAAGGTAAAGGCAACTAGAGATTTTTCCATAAAAATTGATACGAATTTCACAGATCCAAATCAAATCAAAATATGAAGCTCTACAAAATCTAGTTTAATGAAATTTCAACCAAGTTCTTTAAACTTGATCAAAAATTAGATTCTACAGAAGTAGATTTTTATTAATTCTTAGGGGGAGAGAAGCCGAATGGGACTAAATTATTACAAAATTAAAAAACACGTGCGCAAGGCAAGAAAATTAGTTATCAAAGGCACAACAGCTGCGGCTTCTGGACATCCAGGGGGTTCATTTTCTATGGCCGAAATAATGGGAGTTTTGTTTAACAACTATTTGCACTATGATCCAAAAAATCCACTTTGGGAAGAACGTGATAGATTAGTTTTATCAAAGGGACATGCATCACCAGGACTTTACTCAAACTTGGCAGTAGCTGGATATTTTGATGAATCAGAGATTGAAACTCTAAGAAAGTTTGGAAGCAGACTGCAAGGTCATCCTGATTTGAAATGTCCTGGCGTAGAATTTTGTGGAGGTTCATTAGGAATAGGCTTATCATTTTCTATCGGTGCTGCACTTGCTGCAAAAATTGATGGAAAAAACCATCACATCTTTACAATAATTGGAGATGGAGAATCAGATGAAGGTCAAGTTTGGGAAGCAGCAATGACTGCTGCAAAATACAAAGTTGATAATCTTACTGCAATTTTAGATAGAAATTTCATTCAACAAGATTCCTACACTGAAAAAATAATGCCACTTGATGAAGAGCTAGTGGGTGATGATCTTTCTGAAATGTGGAAAGATGCATCAAGATGGAAAATTGGTGACAAGTGGCGTGCATTTGGTTGGAATGTAATTGAGATTGATGGACATAGAATTGAACAAATCAACGATGCTGTATCAAAAGCAATCTCGACAAAAGGAGTTCCTACAATGATTATCGCAAGAACGATCAAAGGCAAAGCAGTTGAACACATGGAAGACAATCCAAAGTGGCATGGACTAGCACCAAAGCCTGAGATTGCACCAATAATTGATCTAGAACTTGATAGTCAGTTCATGATTGCACCATCAATAATTGCTGGTGATATGACAAACTTGGCAAATGAAGTAAAGCGATGCGTTAACGGAAGAGCAGATTACATACATCTTGATGTAATGGATGGCCAGTTTGTCCCAAACACAACATTTGATCATAACAAAATTCGTGAGCTAAGACCGTTAACAGTAATTCCTTTTGATACTCATTTGATGATTAACGAACCAGTAAAACACGTCAAAGATTACATGGAGGCTGGGAGTGACATCATTACAGTTCATACAGAAGTTTGTGATGAATCAAGCTTTGGTGAAATTCATGATTCACTAAAACAAAACGGAGTTGGTGTTGGTCTTGCAATTAATCCAGATACTGATCTTCCTGAATGGTCTTTGAAATTTTTACCAACACTTGAACAACTAATTGTAATGTCAGTTGTACCTGGTAAGTCTGGTCAAAAATACATTGAAGCAACACATGAAAAAATGACCAGAGTAATGAAGACTCTGAATGAGAACAAATTCCAAGGCTATGTTGAGGCTGATGGAGGCGTGACACTAGAAAACATCGGCTCTTGTTTTACAGATGGTGCACGAGCATTTGTTGGTGGAAGTGCAATAATTGGACAAAATGATGTTAGAGGAGTAATTAGAGAATTTAGAGATGTTACTTTGAAAGCCAGAAGACAAGCACTTGTAAACAAAGCAAATGAGCTTGGAGGAGCTGAACTTGTAAACAAATGGATTGACTTGCATCAAATTGGTGACAAAAAGGATCAATTGATCAAAATGGCAAAGGAGGCAGGATACATTTGACAACAGTTGAACCACAAATGACTGACATGAGAACAGAATATGGTAAAACTCTGATAGAAATTGGAAAAGAAAATCCAAATGTTGTTGTTTTAGGTGCAGATACAACCGATTCACTAAAAACTGCAGGATTTGGAAAAGAATTTCCAAATAGATTTTTCAATGTTGGAATTGCAGAAGCAAACCTTGTTTCAGTAGCTGCAGGACTTGCAATGAGTGGAAAGACCTCTTTTGCAAGCACATATGCTATTTTTCTTCCAGGAAGGGCTGTTGATCAAATTAGAAATGCAATCGCATATCCATCTCGCGGAGACAAAATGGGACTAGATGTAAAACTTGTAGTATCTCATGGAGGATTATCTGTTGGTGCAGATGGCGGTTCTCATCAACAAATTGAAGACATTGCTATACTGCGTGCAATTCCAAATATGAAAGTTTTAATTCCGGCAGACACCATTGCTGTGAAAAAACTTACATGGATTATTTCACAACAGTATGGTCCATTTTACATGAGAATGGCACGCACAAAGACACCTGTAATTCATCAAGATTCACAAGAATTTACAATTGGTAAAGGCATCACACTAGCTGATGGTTCTGATTGTACAATTGCTGCTTGTGGAATTACAGTAAAGATGGCACTTGAAGCTGCAGAATCACTAAAGCAAGAAGGAATTTCTTGCAGAGTAATTGATATGTTTTCAATAAAACCAATTGATGCAGAACTTTTGGAAAAGGCTGCAAGAGAAACAGGATCTATTGTAACATGTGAAGAACACAACATTTTGGGAGGAATGGGTTCTGCAGTTGCTGAAGTAGTTTCTGAACGCTATCCGGTCCCAATCAAGCGTATTGGTGCACAAGACATGTTTGGTGAATCGTGCAGAGACAAAGAAATTCCACTTTTGTTTGAAAAGCATGGAATATCATCTATTAATATAGCAAAGACGGTGAAAGAGGTAAGGAGTAAGACATCATGAAAATTTTCCTAGACACTGCTAATCTTGAATCTATCAAGATGTATAATGACATGGGATTGCTAGATGGCATCACAACAAATCCATCTTTGTTATCAAAAGAAGGCGGTGATCCTCACAAAACAATGGAAGAGATTGTTAGCATCATTAAAGGTGATGTAAGTCTTGAAGTTGTTGCAACAGAATATGATGGAATGATGGAAGAAGGTCGCAGACTTCGTAAGTATGGTGAAAATGTTGTTGTAAAATGTCCAATGACAGCAGATGGTCTTAAAGCATGCAAAGCTTTGACAGCTGAAGGAATTCCAGTTAATGTCACACTTGTTTTCTCACCAAACCAAGCACTTTTAGCAGCAAAAGCAGGTGCAAAGTATGTCAGTCCATTTATTGGAAGACTAGATGACGTTGGAAAAGATGGAATGCTTTTGATTAAAGAGATTAAACAAATTTTTTCAAATTATAATTTTGGAACTCAAATACTAGTTGCAAGTATTAGACATCCAATGCATGTAGTGGATGCTGCAAAGATTGGTGCAGATGTTGTTACATTACCGGCATCTGTTTTAGAAAAAATGTTAAAGCATCAACTAACTGATATTGGTTTGAAAAATTTCTTAGCAGACTGGGAAAAGCTTAAAGCCGAAGATCCAAACATTAGAATTTAGATTATACGCCAAGACTTTCAGCTTTTGTAAGCTCTACAAAGACCTTATCACCAACTGCAAGATTCATCTGTTTGTATTCATGCATATCAAGTTTGATTGAAGTAACTCCACTTTGCATACCTCCCATCCCTCCTAACATTTTGTT
>JADFGC010000022.1:0-18084 GCA_022567895.1 Nitrososphaerota archaeon | reverse complement strand
AAAGCTGCTACCATTTATGGTGGACAGGGCATGGGAACCCAGCTTGAAGCATTAGCCAGAGGTGTTGAAATTCTTGTTGCAACTCCTGGAAGACTAATTGATCATATGAAAAGAGGCTCAATCAAACTAAATGATGTAAAACATTTGGTGCTTGATGAAGCAGATACCATGTTAGATATGGGTTTTATTGATGATATTGAATTCATTTTAAAGCTTACTCCCGAACAAAAAGTAATGTCACTATTTTCGGCAACAATGCCAACTCAGATTCTAAGATTATCTGAGGATTATTTAAAAAATCCAAAACACTTTCTTCTTGATTCTGATGATCTAAGCGTAGAGGGAATAGACCAATCATACCTTGTGATAAAAGACCGTGACAAACTTACACATCTGGTAAATTTCATTAAACAGAATAAAACAGGGCAGACAATCGTTTTCTGTTCCACGAAATACAGAACAAGAGATGTTGCCAGAATGCTACGAAGTGAATTTAATGCCGTAGTAATTGAAGGCGACATGTCTCAGCATAAAAGAGAGATGTCAATGTCCAAATTTCGAAGTGGTAAAGCCGACATTTTGGTTGCCACAGATGTTGCAGCAAGAGGCATAGATGTCCCACAAGTTGCTCTTGTTGTAAATTACGATATTCCAAATCAAGAGTTGATGTACTTTCACAGAATAGGAAGAACTGCAAGAGCAGGAGGAAAAGGTAGAGCAATCACACTTGTTTCTTATTCATCAATTGGAGATTTCAACTTGATTAAACGTCAAATAAAGGCAGAGATGACTGACTTGAACAAAGAAATGGGAATTGCGATTAAAATTCCAGACCCATTGAAAAGAGAAGTTCCACAAAGAAGGTATGGAGGTTCTTCAAGAAATTATCAAAGTAGAGGACCTCGTTCAAGAAATTATCAAAGTAGAGGACCTAGCTCAAGTGGTTATCAAAGTAGAGGACCTAGCTCAAGTGGTTATCAAAGTAGAGGACCTAGCTCAGGTGGTTACCAAAGTAGAGGACCTAGCTCAGGTGGTTACCAAAGTAGAGGACCTAGCTCAGGTGGTTACCAAAGTAGAGGACCTCGTTCAAGTGGTTATCAAAGTAGAGGACCTAGCTCAAGTGGTTATCAAAGTAGAGGACCTCGTTCAAGTGGTAAAAGAGAATCAGGAGGGAGTGGAGATGCAAGAGATGAAAGAGGTTTTGGAGGAAAGAAACGTTCAAGCAGGCAATATGGAAAAAAGTATTACGGTTTGCGTAGTAGATGGTAAATCAATTTTAAGATTTAAAGACTAGTTTCAATAATAGAGTGTTAAGAAAAAGTAATGCACGTTGGGTATATTTTACTGAATTGTGATCTTGGGTCAGAAGATTACATTGTTGAGGAGCTAAGACAAATGCCTGAAGTAAAAAATGCATATCTTACTTTTGGCGCTTATGATATAATAGCAGAGGTTCATGCTGATTCTCAAAAGGATTTTGAAAAAACTTTGTCATCTAAAATAAGAAAGCTGGCCAGAGTTGTTAGTACCATGACACTAAATGTGATAAACCCCGAATGATTGTTATATCCGAATCCTAAGACTTGGTTGAAAATGGAAAAAATCGAATATGAGGGAACCGTTTGGGTAATTGATCATAAATATCCAGAAGCCCTTGTAGCACATTCTATTAAGAGATTGCAAGATTACGGAATTAAAAAAGAAGACATTGTAATTACTGATGCCCCTGAGAATGTCAAAGTTGAAGCAATAGTTGTTGAGATTTGGCCACACCATCTTGATGTTGAAAGAGTTAGAACAACTAGAAATGAATCTTTTATCAGTGGAAAAGTTACAACGATAGAACTAAAAACTGATGCAGAGGGAAATTACATCAGTTAATTTTGAAGAAAAATAAGATTCAGAATATCGCAATAGCTGCTATAGCTGCGGTAATTATTGGAGGTATTATTGGGTACAATTACTATATTGATCAAATCAATGTTAAGGGATTTAATTTTGGAAATGAGTTGCAACAAATCCAAGATGCTGTGACAAAATTACAGAATGATTTTTCGTCAAAAATTGTTCAATGGAAGGAAGGAGATCTAACTAAAGAGGAGCTTTTAGAATATTCTAATAATCATATTTCAGAAATGGAAAAAATCATTCCCAGATATGGCAAGTTAATCCCTCCTGAGCCATATGTAACATCAGTAGAGTTGTTCAAATTATCAACAGAATCTCAGCTTGAGAGCGATAGGGAATTTATCAAATGGATAGAAACCGGTGATGATTCTTACATGATTCGATCTGAATCTCTAATTCAAGAAGCTTTACAATATGAATTGGCAGCTCTAGCAGATTACAAAGATGCTCAACGAGGACTAGGACAATAACTTCTTTAACTAAAACGACCAAATCAGTTTGTTGAAAAAATACCTGTTACTGGTAATTCCTCTTATCTTTGGTATTTCTAGTGCTTGGGCAGAAGTTTCAATTCAAAACGACCAACATTATATTGGAAGCGATGGTTCTTTGCACATTGTTGGTGAAATTCATAACCAATTAGATGTGCCTCTAAACCAAATTGACGTGTATGTAACTTTGTATTCTGAAAATGAAATTGTGGATACTGTTAGAACGAGTTCTTTGGTAAATATGATAATGCCTGGAATGAAAGGACCATTTGATCTTGTAATCACTGGTCAAAAAGCACAGATGATTGATGATTATTCTGTGTATGTTGACTATAAAGTAAGTCTCCCAAAAAGTCAGGTAATTGATATCATCTCTTCTGATATTTCTCGAGATAAATTTGATAATTTGATGATTACTGGAACGGTGGCAAACAATGGAGAAATTACTGCAAATGCCATTTCCATTGTTGCGACACTTTATGACAGAGAAGGAAATGTTGCCGCAGTGTCAAAATCACTTGCAAGGCCTGATTATCTCAGATCAAATGATGAAGTATTCTTTTTGGTTTCAGTAACTGACAAACAACAAACTATCAGTATTGTTGATTACACTCTAGTGGCAGAGTCTGAAGAATATGCAGCAGCGCCAGAATTTCCACTAGGAACATTGCTGTTACTTGGCGGTTCAGTTTCTGCTTATGTAATTTTGATACGTTATTCAGCAAGAACAGTGCCAAACCTTATTTCTGCGATAAATTCATCATAGTAACATGGCCATTTCAAAGGAGAATAAAGAATACATTGAAAGCTTGATTCATTATTACATTAGCGAAGCATCGTCCTATGAACAAATTGCGGAAGGCTTTGTGCCTGAAGTTGAATCAGTAGCAGATACTGCTTTTGGGATCATTACAGGAAATATTTATTCAGAATTTATGCAGGCATATCTAAATCAAAAAATTGATGTGAATGTTGAGGATATTCAGGAATTTTATAGTATCATTAAAGAAAGAGCTCCCTTGATCAAAAAAGCCATCATGGAAGGAGCTTCAACAGTTCCTGAAGAACACGAAATTTTAGAATAATTTAATTTTTGAGAAACTGGTCCCGCAGTGGGACCAGCCCTCATGACTCTATCTTGGGACATGGCCCTCGCAGTAGGACGCTATGATAGATATTTTTTGGTCTGGGAATTTGCGATATTGAACATTCGACATCAAGTATTAAAACACTTACGTAGAAATGATCAGTATGCTGATCGCAATTCGTTAGAATTTAATTTCAATGTGATCTAGAACTGGTGTGAAAGTTGACGGCGGCAAAATAATTTTTGGAATGGGAGTAGGATCTGCAGTAGTAGTGGCGATTGTGGCCCTGTTTTTTTCATTAAGATAGAATTTTCTAGGTAGAGATAAATTCAATCTGTGTAGTTTTTCCTTATGGCAGAAATAAACGAATTCAGAGTAGCTCAAATTGTAGACAACGGTCAGGTGGTTCAATTATCACTTGTAGAAAATGTTCAGACGGAACCCATATCTCAAAAGCAGTTGATCAAAGAATCGGTGTCTCAAAACCTTGATCCTGAAACACAAAAGCAGGTTATGCCCCTGTTAGATGCAATTTTGCAAGCGCAGCCAACAATAAAGATCAAAAGTTATCAGCATACATCGATTAGTATTGCTATGCCAAGAGGTAGGTATGAGTCACTTGGTCGTCCTCAAGTTGGCCAAATTCTAAGAGTGGATTTAGCAAAAATTTAGAATACTATATGAATAGTTCAATTATTTTTGTACTTAGAAAAGCTATTCCTGCACTACCTGGAATAGTAATCAACCAAGCAAAGACAATTTGTCTTCCTACCTTCCATCGAACAGCAAATTTTCTTCTAACAGCACCTGCTCCCATTATTGAACCAGTGATTGCATGAGTTGTGCTTGCAGGAATTCCTAATGTTGCAAAGACTGCAAGAATTATTCCTCCTCCCGTTTCTGCTGCAAATCCTTGATATGGTTTAAGCCTTGAAACTCTAAGACCAAGAGTTCGAATTACTTTGTATCCACCAAAGAAGGTTCCAAGACCAATTGCACTAGCAGCTGCAAAGATTATCCATATTGGCATTTGAAAATCAGAATCCAATTCTTCAGAAGCAATTAGACCTTCAGCAACCAGAATAAGAACAATAACTCCCATTACCTTTTGACCATCATTTGCACCGTGGGTTATAGCGAACCAAGCTGATGAAATTAATTGCAACCTGCCAAAAGTTTTGTTTACAGTTTGAGGTCGACGGGTAGCAAAGAAAGTTATAATTGCGCCAGCAAAAAGAAATCCAATAATCACTCCACCAATAGGAGAGACTATAATTCCTAACAAAACTTTGGACAAACCATCAAGAACTAATTTTTCAAAACCAAGTCCTGCAATTCCAGCTCCTAAAATTCCGCCAATTAAAGAGTGGCTATTTGAAATTGGCAATCCTAACATCGTACATATTACACTCCACGTGATTGCACCTGCTAATCCACCAATAATCATGTAAACAGTAATGTCCTCTGGACTAACAATTCCTTTTGCTATTGTTAGTGATACAGCTACACCAAATACAAATGGTCCAATGAAGTTTGCTGCTGCAGAAAGTGTTACTGCCTGAACAGGTTTTAGTACTCTTGTGCCTATTACTGTTGCAACAGAGTTTGCTGCATCGTTAAAACCGTTAACAAAATCAAATATCAGGGCTATGACTATTGCAACAATTGCTAATTCATACATAAAAAAACCTAGGCGTATTTCAAAACAATATCTTCGATTACATCTGCAACATCAACGCATCTATCTGATGCGGTTTCAATTGCTTCATAGATATCTTTGTATTTGATTATGGTTATAGCATCATTTGTTTCAAACATCTGTCCTACCGCTTTTCGATATAAATCGTCAATTGTATGTTCAATGTCACTTGTAGTTCTACAGTGATTAATAATGTCAGAATTTCCTTTTACATGACCCAGTTTTGAAATCATATATTCAATCTCTTTTGTGGCTTTGGTGAGTTCCTTTGAAATTTCTAACATGAAAGGAGGCGTAGTAGTAATGTGATAGCTTACTGTTCTTCCTGAAACTCCTTCAATGAAATCAATAACGTCATCAGTTTTAGATGCAATTCTTTGTATGTCTTCTCTATCAAAAGGAGTGATGAATGTTTTATTTAATTCAGCAAAAACAGAGCGGGTTAAAATATCAGCTTCACGTTCAAAAGTTTTAATTTTGGCATGATACTCGTTTACATTTTCAATATGGGAGAACAATTCAACTAATTCTTCTGAAGTTTCAACTGCCTTTTTAGCGAGATTATCTAAAATTGCAAGAATTTCTTTTTCATTTGACTTTACCCAAGACAGCCATTGTCCCATAGTTTGTGGAGATGATTAACTGGATTAAAGACTGTCCCGCATAAACTATATGAAACTATATAGTGATCATTTTGTTTTTGAAATACGTGAGTTTTACGAAAAAACCACTTGTAGGAATTATCATGGGTTCAAGCTCTGACAGCAGAATAATGCATGAAGCTGCTAAAATTTTAGACGAATTTAAAGTAAAACACGAAGATCAAATAATTTCTGCACACAGAACGCCAACAAGATTAGAAGAATATGCTAAACATGCTGAAAAAAACAAATTCAGAGTAATTATCGCGGGAGCTGGAGGAGCTGCACATCTACCTGGAATGATCGCAGCTTACACCGTAATTCCTGTAATTGGAGTTCCAATTATGGTGTATAATGACAAACAAGACAAAAAATCAGACAAGGTAAAATTTTCAGCATTTGGTGGATTAGATTCACTGTTATCAATTTCTGAAATGCCAACAGGTTCTCCAGTGGTAACTGTAGGCGTTAACAAGTCAGCAAATGCAGGAATTTATGCAATGAAAATCTTGGCTAATGAATTTGATGATTTGAAAAAGAAACTAAAACGTCATAAATCAAAACAACATGAGTCCGTCTTAAAAGAATCAGAGCTACTAAGAAAGCACGGACTAAAAAAGTTCGTTAAAAAGAAATTCAAATAATCAAAGATGTTTTTCGATTTCCGATATAGTTTCTAATGGTAACGAACAAGTAAAGTCCTTGCAAACAAAGACTGTAGTTTTATCATTTTGGAATTGTTTTCCTTCAAAGAATGGAAGCTTTGAAAGGTTGTTTAATTGATTTTCGTTTTTTACAGTAACAAGAATTGATTCTGGCATGAATCTGTTTGTTAATGAATCTACAATCTCTTTATTTTGTGAATTCAATACCGTAATCTCTCTTGGTTTTTGCAAATACATGAAAACTGTATTCAGTAAATGACCAAATCCAAATGGATTTTCAGCAGCCATTTGAGCCTGATTTTCCATAATTTTTGTGGAAATTTCCAAGAATTTTTTGTCTTGAGTTAGGTGAAATAGCCTTAGAAGAAGGTTTGCAGCAACTGAATTTCCAGAGGGAAGAGAAAGATCATAGTTACTTTTTGGTCTAATAATGAGTTTCTCATGATCATCTGCTGTCATGTAAAACGAATTTGTTTCAGAATCCCAGAAATGCTCAACCAAATAATTTGCAATCTCTTGTGCTCGTTCAAGAAATTTTAATTCTGGATTTATTTCAAAAACATCTAAAAGCGATACTCCAAAATATGAATAGTCTTCAAGATAGCCCTGAAGCTTTGCTTTTCCATCCTTGTAAGTTCGTAATAATTTTCCATCCTTAACCAGATTGTTTTCAATAAAGTCAATGCATTTTTCAGCTGCATCAAGATATTTTTTCTCATTTGTTACACGATAACCTTTTGCAAATGCAGTAATCATTAATGCATTCCATGAAGTCAGAACTTTATCATCTAAGCCAGGTGCAATTCTTTTTGAGCGAACATCAAGCAGTTTTTTAGCATTTGAATCCAAATTTTGTCGTAGCTGATCTTCTGAAATTCCTGCTTGAAATGCAACAGAAGACAGATTAACATTATTACACAGAATTGATTTTCCTTCCCAATTTCCGCCATCGGTTACGTCATAGAATAGGCAAAATGTATCTGCGTCTCTTCCCAAAATTTCTTTGATTTCACTTTTCTTCCAAACATAGAATTTGCCTTCCTCTCCTTCAGAATCTGCATCTTGGGCAGAGTAAAATCCACCCTCTTTTGATGTCATCTCCCGTAAAACATAATCCAAAGTTTTTCTGAGTACATCAAGATAGAAATCATCTTTTGTAATTTGATAAGCCTCAACATAATTAATTGGAATTAATGCATTATCATACAACATTTTTTCAAAGTGAGGTACAAGCCACATTGTATCAGTAGAGTATCTGTGAAATCCACCACCAATTTGATCAAATATTCCACCTTTTGCCATTCTTTTCAGAGTCTTTAATGCAAATTCATTGAATTTTGAGATGCCGGATAGTTTAGAGTAGCGAAACATGAACGAAATATTGGCAGCATTTGGGAATTTTGGTGCCTGACCAAAGCCACCAAAGTTTTGATCACCCATCTGAAGCAAGTTTACAGCAGCTTCATCAAGAATTGATTTTTCAAGCTTTGAATGTGTTTTTACAGTTTCAGTTTTTTGCAGAGTTTGTAAGAAATTTTCTGCAGCCATTTCAATGTCTTTAGGCTTTTCTTTCCAAGTTTGAGAAAGTTGTTTTAGTAAACTACCAAAACCAGGTCGTCCAGAAGAATCCAAGATTGGAAAGTATGTTCCAACATAGAATGGTTTTTGATCAGGAGTTAGAAATACACTAAGCGGCCAACCACCTTGACCTGTCGCAATCTGGCAAACTTTTTGATAAATGTCATCAATGTCAGGTCGTTCTTCGCGGTCTACTTTGATGTTGATAAAATTCTCATTCATAACTTTGGCAATCTCTTGGCTCTCAAAAGATTCATGTGCCATAACATGACACCAATGGCAAGAACTATACCCAATGCTAAGAAAGATTGGTTTGTTTTCTTGTTTTGCTTTTGCTAATGTTTCTTCATTCCATCCATGCCATTGTACAGGATTTTGAGCATGCTGGAGTAAGTATGGACTAGTTTCGTTAATGAGATTGTTTTCAGCCACAAAATAATAGATCTTTATTCTTATTTGTACTTAATCTGTTTTAGAGTATTTTTTCTCATCCTCTAATTCATAAATTCTTACAGTGATTTTTGAAAGTAATTTCACTTTGGATTTATGAGCCTTTTTGTTATGACTGTAATCTTTTTTTTCAACTAATTCTCGTAATCGTTGTAATTGTTCTAATGAAAGATTTTTGAAGGCTTTTTTTGAGCTTGAGATAATTTGAAGAAACTCTACTCGTTCACGGTCTTCTTTGGTAATTTTTTTAGACACTAAATGTGAGTCAAGTCTGATCTTTATTTTTCTTATGAGCGAATCTTAAAATTTCCATTAAAATTGAACATGATATGGAAAAAATGCGTGCTATGGTTCTCTCTGGTTGCGCACCAATTGAGACTAAACCTTTGAAATTAACTGAGATTGACAAGCATCAAATTCAAAATTCACATGAAATTCTACTCAAAATTGAAGGATGTGGTGTATGTCATTCCCAGCTTCATGGAATAGAAGGAGATTGGCAAGACCTTGGAATTCCTCCAACGCTGCCAACAGTTCCAGGACATGAAGTTGTTGGAAAGGTTGTAGAGGTTGGAAAAGATGTTACAAAGTTCAAAGTTGGTGACAAAGCTGGTATCTCACCATTGCTTGGCTCTTGCATGGAATGCCAATACTGCAAAGAAGGAAAAGAACAGCTTTGTGAAAAAATGGAAGTTACTGGGGAATCATTAAGAGGAGGATATGCAGAGTACATCAACGTATCAGAAGACTTTGCAACAAAAGTTCCAGATTCAATGAAACCTGAATATGCAGCTCCATTGTTTTGTGCAGGAATTACAGCCTACAAAGCTGTCAAAGCAGTAGAGCCTGCAACTCACAAAAAAGTTGCAGTCTTTGGAATTGGCGGTGTAGGACACATGGCAGTAGAGTTTGCAAAACTAGAAGGCTGTGAAGTTATTGCCATATCAAGAAACCAGAAACATCTTGATGTTGCAAAAAGACTCGGAGCTGCAGATGTTATACAATATACTTCAAATCAAGAAAAATTTCTAGAGGAATTAAAAAATAAACATGGCTTGCTTGATGCAGCAATTGTTTTTGCACCAGCTGATGAAGTTACAGATACTGCAATAAAGGCGATCAAAAAAGGAGGGCTAGTTGTGATTGGTACGGTTGGAAAAATTTCTTCCTTCTTAGCTTTTGAAGAAAAAACAATTCGTGGAACACTCATTGGATCTAGAAAAGACATGGAAGATGTGATAAGAATAGTAGATCAAAACAAACTAGAGGTTGTTTCAGAAGCTTATCCATTGGATCAAGCCAACGAAGTCCTACTAAAGCTAAAAAATTCTGAAATTGATGGAAGAGCAGTTCTTATTCCTTAAATAAAAGATTGTGATTTTTTCAATCGTGAATTGCATAAGATGTCACCATACTGATCAAGCCCATATGCCTTCAGACACTAATGATTCTCTCTTAAGGGTAGGAAAGTGTCAAATTCCTGGCTGCACCTGTCAGCAATACTTGGATGCCATAAAACAAATTGATGAAGACCTTTTGTAAAAATCAATAATTCATATACTAACATGAATGGTCTACTCTAATGAAAAAGCAATCTCATGCAGATAAAATGAAAGAAGAGCTTGATATTATGTTATCAAAGATTAATGCACTTGAGGTTGTTGCTTCTGGGGAATACCAAAAAGGTGTAGTCAAGGTGTTAAGAGCACTTGTTGAAGGACAGGTTCATACAATAAATGAATTTGAACACTTGAAAAAGGCAATTGATTTGCTTACTTTGCAATTATTTGAGACACAAAATAAAATCAGGTCATGATTTTAGTCTAGTGTCACTTAGACCGCATTCAACACATTTCATTAATACAGAATTTTCTAATTCTTTTTCAACTTTCATTTCAGAGCCACAACAAGCACACTTCATGAACTTTGTTTTAGAGGTCATAATAAAATAAGATTACTATTCGTTTTTCTGGTTACATATTGGATTATATTTTGAAATAGTTTTGTAGACTATTCTTTCTCTTTCTTTTTTGTCAGACTTCCACATTGGCAGAATTGATAGGTACAGATGATTTTTAGAGCTTGCATGAGAAATCCAACATTTGAATTTCTCATTTTTTATGAAAAAATCTTTTTCCTCAGTTTTGTCTGTTTGATCAACGTACAGAATATTGAATATGTCTTTGTCTCTTTCAAGTATAATGTAAACAACCTCTTCCATTGGAGGTCCCCATTCTGAAAGCTTGATTGGTCCAAGGAACTCATAATGTAGAATTTGTATTGTCAAACACCAAGTTTGTGTAAAACTAGCTTTTCTTTTTTCCGGAAATTTTTGAGATAGTGCTAATTTGGATCGGATTTTTGGCTTGAAAAGAATAAATGCCACAATAGAAGAGTGTCGCTAAATGAAAGAGCCTCACAATCTCGCCAAAGTTGGTTTTGGTATGATTCTAGTTTCAGTATCTCTTACAGCAATTGGATTAATTGCTCTTGCAATTGGTAGTGATGTTCTATTTGCTGATACTATTCAGAGAACGAAAACTGCAAATTTTGAGGAATGCAAAGCAAATGATTTTGTTGATGAGAGTTGTGAAAAATATATGGTTTTTATTAAAGCTGATGAATGTATTGCAAACCAAGACCTAGAGAGTTCTGATTGCTATTTGTTCAAAACTTATGTACAATCTGCAATTTTTGAGGAATGCCGAGCTAACAAAGACATTACAAGTCCCCAGTGTCAACAATACATTGGAACATTTTCTATTGAATCAGAATCTTAGTTGATTACAAATATCCGTTAGCAAAATCTTCAAGAGAGTTTTGGTTTCTTGTTAATTTATTCATCTCATAAAGTGCTCCACCAATAATTCCTGCTTGATAAAATGTGTAAAGATAAACTTGAGAGTTTGAAGGATCACTTTGTGAAAAGCTAAGTGCCAACATTGAAAAGAAAATAAAAGTTCCAATGAATGTTAAAAGTTTGTTTATGTTTCCTCCTAAACCAACAATTCTTCTTGTTGCTGCTGCCATCAGTGAAATGCTTGAAACAATTAGAAATGTCGCCCCACCGTTGGATTTAACATAATCAAATGCCCATACATGTAATCCATCATCTAAAATTGAACTAGTAGGCATAAGACTACCTCCATTAAGTGCAAATCCTACAGAGCTGAATAGCCCTCCTATGACGAAAAAGAATAACAAAATCTTGATAACTGATCTTTTGATTGGACTACGAGTTTCAGAAGGCTTCATAGCTCGTTCTGTTATTTTAATTCCATATAGAAAACCAATTGCAAGTGCGGGTCCAAATAAAATGTTTGAAAGGATAGGAGATTCTTCGTTAATGTTTGTAATCTGAGGATGAAATATCAAAAACATAATTAGTGCAGCAAGAGCTGCAGAACCAAAAATGATTAGATTTAGGTACTTTGGCCCTCTAGATTTGGATAAATCATATTCCCAATTATACACCTTTGAGGATTTACAAAAACAGATTAAAGAAATAATCCAAAAACATTTGTTCAAGTTATCAAATCTGTTTACCTTTTTTTAGCAGAAAGAATCAGTATTTAAAAAGATGAGAGTAGGTAGACCAATCATTATCGTAGGAGTAATTATGTTCATAGCAGGCATAATTTTCCACTTGCAAGGGCAAGGAGTTGTAGGTCCTGAATCGTCCTTCATGTATTCAAATCCTGAATGGATTACATATGGTCAAGAAATCGCAATTATTGGAATAATCATTTTGGGAATTGGAATTGGTTTAACAGTTTCAAAAAGAGCTTAAATTGTAACTCTTAAGGTAATAGTACTTCTAATTTTTTCTAACTTTCTAACTTTTGATGTAATAACATCATCCATCTTTGCAGCATCATCTGTTTCAGCTTCAGCTACAATATCAAAGTCACCATATGTGATCATCACATGTTTTACTTCATCAATATGTTCAAGTTTTGAAGCTAGTTCGTATTCTGTTCCAATTTCACAGCTTACCAAGATGTATGCCTTTTCCATTTGTCCTCAAAAGCTGAGTGGGCTTTTCCCTGTACTTAATGATTACTAGATTAGAAACCTGATCTAATTGGATCTTCTGGTTTTATGATCTCACGTAAAACTATAGTTGCAAATGATCCTCTTGAAAGTGAAAAAGAGATTATGTTATTATTTACAGAATGATCTGAACAGATAATGGAGCTGTTTCTATATCCTCCTTCGTTACTTAGTTCTTGAATCTCTTTTAGATAAAAGTCCTTAGGATTAATTTCCTCATATTCTAAAATTTTTGAAGTATAATAATCAAATCTTGTTTTTTTGTAGTAGGAATATCCTACAAGTGGAATGGAAAGTTTTTGTTCTAGTCCTTTAATGTATTTTCCAAGAATTCCATTTTTATCAAAACAAACATCTCCTTCCTGAGGATTAAACAAATCTTCTCCATTTTCAAATGCTGAACTAATAGTTTTGTTAAACAGAAATGATTGATATGCTTGAACAAAAAAACGACGAATTGACAATGGTAACGCCTTGATTGCTTTTAGTGAATCATTATGCTCTATCATTTCAGAGATTGCAATTCTTTCTAAATCCATTTGTGGTGGAACTTCAGAAAGTAATTTTTTGTAATTTGATTCATCTGCTAGTTTTTTTCTCAATTCGGTGTGTTCTTTTGAATCAAACTCAGAGGTAAATGATACTAGTAATTTAATTGCCTCTGAAAAATTTCGTTGTAAAATAGCCTTACCTATAAGATGAGTAACAGGCCTTGCAGAGCCAAATCTCTGATAGCCATAAAAATTTAGAATTTTATCATATTCATCAAATTTTGAAGGATCTGATGACGGTTCTGTGATTTTAATTTCAAAATGATTTCCAATCATGTTCTTTTTTGTTAGGGGCTTTTGTACAAAGCCAACCATTTCTATGGAACATTTTTTTGTTGAAAAGTTTTGAAGTGGTTTTGATTTCTTCATAGAGCAAACAAATTGTTCTGTAATTGCAAAAGAATCCTTTAATCCAAGAGATTTTAATCGAACGCCAGTTTTTTTAAAAATCTCTTTTAGAGCATGATTTGTATCTATGTTTTGTTTTTTTAGCTTGTATACGGCATATCCATCACTTTGTTTTATTGAAGACATTGACTTTTCAGAAAGAATTTCTGATACAACAAAATCTTCTATGCTTTGACGAATTTTTCCTCCACATCTACTAAAAGTGGTACTATAAACAGAAATTCCAATGTCAGTATCTATTTTTGGAATCACGATTCAACTTGTAGAGTCAAATATTTTGAAATGGTAACATCATCTGTTTGTCCTCCAATGAGAACTTTGTATGTTCCAGATAACGCATTTTCACTAGCAGATATTTGGATTGGAATTGAAATTGGTTCATTTGAGCTAAGTTGAATTGTTTCTACACTTGATTTTACAGACAGATCATCAAATGCTGCAGTGCTTGTTGATACTAATGATATGGTTTGTGAGTTAGAGTTTGAAATAAAATTAACATTAATTTGAGTTTGTTCACCTTTTTTCAAAATAATCTCTTCAGTATCGATATTTACTTCAAAAGGAAGAGGAATTGAAGTGTCTAAAACACCAATGTTGTTTTCAACCCACTCTGTAAACCAAATTTTTTCATCATCAATTGTAAAACCAAAAACTTGTGCCAATCCACAATCATCTAATTGTTCACAGTCAGCCCAGTTTGGATTCTTAGATGGAATTAGATATTCAGTTAGAGTGTTAGTGCTTGGATCAAATATTCCAATTCGGTTTGCTGTTTGTTCATTGAAAACAATTCTTTCATTTTGATCAAGCTCAATCCAATATGGTCTTGTTACTGGAGTTTTGATAAGACCTGAAGAGTTTCCATATGTAGATATGGTTGGAAGCGAAGTACTATATTGTGTGAATGATTCACTTTCTGGCTCAAAGCTAAAGAAAAAGCTGCTTGAAGTATCTGCTAACCAAATTTTTCCAGTACTATCAGCAACAGCACCATTTGGAGTGTTTAATCCTGGTGGAAGTTGATAAACCTCAAGAAATTCAAACAAAGGCAAAGAGTCTTCCTCAGAATTTTTTAATGATTCAGAATATCCTCGTTGGTCATATTTTACGAGTACTCCAGTTTGTTGAAATATCCAGTTAGTATACCACAAGTTTTCATTACCATCTACTGTAAAATCACCTGTAACAGAATTTTCTATAGGAGATGGTAGACTTGTGTAAATGATCTCGTCACCAATTTGTGCTGCATCAAAAAATACAATTTTGTTTCCAAGAAAATCATTGATTATGATTTGTGAGCCTATTATTTCCAATCTTTGAGGAAGAGAATCACCGTCAGATGGAAAATTAATTCTATCATAGCTTTCATCTTGGATTGAAAATTTCCATATAGTATCATAAGCCTCATCTGTGAACCATAAAGAACCGTCTGGCGAATAGTCAATTCCCCACATCATTGATCTAGCACCTTGTGGCCAAGTTGGATTTTCATATTCTGTAAAAGTTTCAGTTGAGGGATCAAACTTTGCAACTTTTCCGGTATTTGTTTGTGTGAACCAAACATTTCCTTGAGGATCAGTTACAATTGCCAAAGGCATTGTACATTCAGTTGGAATTTTGTATTCTGTCACGTATGTATTGGATTTTGCATCTCCACTACTACAAAATTGAGCTCGTTGGGCGTCTGGAAAATTATCTGCAGGAGTTCCTGTTTTAGTAACTTCCATACCCGGTTCTGGAGGGATTATTGACGGCACAGAACCCACCGCAGCCCCAAAAAGTAACGCTCCACCAAAAACTATAATGGCTATGATTCCTTTAGTTTGCTTTTTCACAATTGAAAAAACCTAATTTCCTTGTTATATCTCTTCCAATTAAAATGAAGTTTACAGTAGTTTCAAATCTCCTGTGATTTTATCAATAAGATTCTCTGGTGCAGGACCCAAAGAAATACACGTTGTAGTTCCTGGTGCAATTTGTGTATGACCAGCGTCTGTGACTTCTGACCATGGAATGTCAATTGATATTGCATTCTCTTTGATTTGTTCTAATTCTTTTAAGCTTCCAACTTTAACAACAACTTTCTCCTGACCACTCCACCACTCATTAAACCAGTCAGGGTGAGATTTTCTCACATGTTCTGCACCTAAAACACATGCATGGCCAACTTGAGCAGCAATCTTTCCTTTTCCCATCTCAAGATCAGTTCTCACAGCAATGACTTGTTTGATGTTAGTCATATTCAGTATCAGATTACAGTGTAATGAAAAACTTTTGAATTAGTGAGTCATGAAAAACGTACAATTTTAGTTGACTTGTCCTTGTTATTGTAGTAATCGACAGTTCGGTAATTCGGTAGATATGACGATTAAGCTACAAAATTTTCGTTTGAATATAGGATTAACCCGCATTCTGACCCATAACTACTGTACCTATCAAGACTCCTCCGTTTGTAGTTGTGAGTCTGAATTGCGTATCTCTACCAATTGGGAAGTTATCATTCAATTCAAATATGATTCCTACAGTTTTACCTGCTGGGTCTATACCAATAGGATCTGTTGTCATATGTGTTGAGTTGTTCAATATACCATAATTTCCACCGGTTCCTGCAGTAAATACTGGAATTGGATCTACTGTATTGTATTGGTATACCGTTCCACCTAATCTAACTTCTGAGAATAGGATCTGTTGAACACTGTCGTTCTTAACGTAGACAATAATTCTTTCACCAACATTCTTTCCTAGAGTGTTAGGATCACTAGAAACTACTGACATTGTTTGTCCGTCATGTGCTTCTAGATTTGTAACATCACGAGCGTCGTAGCCTAGAATCTTAACTAACTCGATTTGTGGCGTACCACTGATTTGTGATTGGTTGAAAAATCCTTGTGAGAATACAAAGATAATTGAGCCTCCTACAACTGCAATTGCCACCAACAAGAGAGTTGCTATTACTTCAGCAACAGCTCTATGAGTTGACCTACACTTCCTAGATTTCTCAAATGCGTCCAATTTCTCCTCTACCTTAGTCGTGGAAGTTTAAACGATCTAGCTTGTATCATAGAGCACATACAGAATTTCAGGCTTCATCTACAGAAAAAATTCATAGATTAATTCACTTTTCAATCTACAGAATATGCAAATTGTAGTTTAATGATAAGTCATTGATTTTAGCTAAAACTTTAACGATGAGAAAATAGGCGTGAATTTGCTGGGTTTAGCCTAGGCTTTTACACAATATTGACAACTTCTTACGATTCAACTATACGAAACCATAAAATCAATAGGTTATGGTTAAAAAATGAAAACAAGAATTTGACTCAAGAATTTATTGAACAAAAATTTGTAGAAAAAAATGCTATTGAAAAAAGAGAATATCAGGTCAATCTGGCAAAACAAGCTGTTGATGAAAATTGTATTATTGTACTGCCAACTGGACTTGGAAAAACTGCTGTGGCATTACAGGTAATAGCTGAATTTCTTTCAAGAGGAAATGGTGGGATTTTATTTTTAGCTCCTACTAGAGTTCTCGTAAACCAACATTATGATTTTCTTAAAAATAATCTAATATTAGATGATATAGGAATTGTTACCGGCGAGGATCAAATAACAAAAAGAAAAAAACTTTGGATGAATAGTGTGATTTGCGCTACTCCAGAAATTACAAAAAACGATTTTGATAGACAAATTATTTCTCCCGACCAATTCAATCTAGTAATTTTTGATGAAGCCCACAGAACTATTGGTGATTATGCATATTCCGGAATTGCTGAACGATTTGCTAATTCAAATGTAAGAATAATTGGAATGACTGCAACACTGCCAAGTGAAAAAGAAAAGGCGACTGAAATTCTTAGAACACTAAAAATTTCCTGTGTAGCTGAACGAGACGAAGAAAGTCCAGATGTAAAGCCGTATGTTCAGCAGACTGACACAGAATGGGTAAAGGTCGACTTGCCACAAGAAATGAAAGCAATTCAAACTCTAATCAAACTTGCATTAGATGAACGATATCAAACACTAAAAAAGAATGGTCTAAAACTTGGTGATCAAAAATCTCTATCTGCTTTGTTACGAATTAGGATTTTTGTTCTTAATAAAAACCGACGCTCAGCAAAGCCACTTTTCACGGCTATTCGTATCCATTACGCGTTAAACCTCTTAGAAGCACATGGAATCACTCCTTTTCTAAAATTTTGTGAAAGAACAAGCAAAAAGAAAGGTGCTGGAATCAAAGAGCTTTTTGAAGTTGACCCAAATTTTACAAGAGCTATTCAACTTGCAAAATCTGCTCAAAGCAAAGGAATTGAACATTCTAAAATTCCAAAACTAAAAGAAATTCTTCAATCTGTAGATAATAAAGTTCTAGTTTTTACTAGCTATCGTGATTCAGTTGATACAATTCATAAACAATTAACAGCGATAGGAATTTCTGCAGAAATACTAATTGGCAAAGCAGGTAAAACTGGACTAAAACAGAAAAAACAAATTGAAACAGTTCAGAAATTTAGAGACGGAGAATTCAAAGTTCTCATTGCTACTAGAGTTGGAG
>JADFGC010000021.1:0-18168 GCA_022567895.1 Nitrososphaerota archaeon | reverse complement strand
GAGTTTGCAAAAAAATCTCTTTTGTGTGGTGTAACTTCATTATTTTCTGATCCTATTGATATTGTAAGTACCTGTGGATACAAAGGATTTAGAGAATTTGTAAGACAAACTAATGATCTACCTCTCCGAATGTTTCATGTTGTCCCTGGCGGTCTTCCAGTTGACAGAAAGTTTAGTCATAGTAAGACCTTGAGTTTATCACAAGAAAAAGCTGCAGTAAAATTGGCAAATGTTTTGGGTCTTGGCGAAGTATTTTCTTGGACAAAAGTAACAATGCGTGATGCAAAAACAATGAAATCACTTTCATCAATGCTTGAAGCTGATTGTATCATTAATGGTCATACAGCTGGGGCATCAGGAAAGAAGTTAGTAGCCTATGTTTCATCTGGAATTTTATCTTGTCATGAGCCAATAGATTTTGATCAAGTTCTAGAGCGTTTACGTCTAGGAATGTGGGTGATGATTCGTGAAGGTTCCATTCGTAGAGACCTAAAAGAAATCGTTACTCGTGTTTTGGTGCACAAAACATACATTGACAGACTAATGTTTTGCTCTGATGGCGTTGATCCTTTAGATATTGAACACTATGGACATATTGATCATTGTGTAAGAGAGGCAATTTCAAATGGTGTTGATGCAGTTGATGCATTTTCAATGGCATCAAAAAACTGCTTTGATTACTATAACATGGGAAAAGATCTTGGAGGAATAGCTCCTGGAAAACTTGCTGACATTTTGGTTTTTGATGGATTGTTTTCAATAAAACCAAAAAAAGTGTTTGTTGGAGGAAAACTTGTAGTATCAAACGGAAGTATAGTCTCTAAAATAAAAAATAAAACAATACCATCTTGGATTAAAAAAACCGTAAAAATTCGAAAAAAATTCTCAGAAAAAGACTTTGAGGTAAAATCAAAAAAATCTACAGTCACAGCAAATTCGATTAATTTGATTAATGAAATTATCACAAAACTTGACCCTGTAGAACTTTCAACAAGGAATGGAAATGTTATTCCATCACATGACAAGGACGTATGGAAAGTAGCAGCATTTGATAGGACGTATGGTTCAAACAAAAATGCTATTGGATTTTTGAATAATTTTGGAGCAGATATAGGGGCATTTGCATCAACATGGAATTTTCATGAAAATGATCTGATTGTAATTGGTTCAAATGAAAAGGATATGGCCATAGCTGCAAACAGTCTAATCAAAACACAAGGAGGTCTTGTTGTAATAAAGGATGGAAAATCATTGGCTTCATTACCGCTACAATTTGGAGGAATCATTTCAACTGATTCATTTGAAAAAGTTGCTTCAAACTTTTCTGCAATAAAAAACAGTTTAGTTGACTCTGGGTGTAAATTCAAAAGACCTCATTTGATACCCCTTTTCTTGCCATTTTTGGCGCTACCATCAATTCGGATTCTATATTCTGGAATTGTCGATATCAAGAAGAGATCCTACGTTCCTCCAATCAACTAAGTAATCTTAAAAAGGGGTATCGGAAGCAGTTCAGCTGATTATGGCTTCTATTCAACAAACGCCACAAGGCCCAGTACTGGTACTTAAGGAAAGTGCCCTTCAACAAAAGGGAAAAGACGCTCAAAATAACAATATTCAGGCTGCAAAACTTGTTGCAGATTTAGTCAAATCAAGCCTTGGTCCACGTGGTTTAGACAAAATGCTTGTTGATTCTTTGGGTGATGTCACCATAACAAATGATGGTGCTACAATTCTCAAAGAGATTGATGTCCAACACCCAGCAGCCAAAATGATGGTTGAAATCGCTAAAACTCTAGATAATGAAGTCGGTGATGGTACCACATCTTCAGTAGTGTTTGGAGGTGCATTGCTTGCAAAAGCTGAAGAGCTATTGAAAAAAGATGTTCATTCAACCGTTATAATTGATGGATATCAAGCAGCTTCTGAAAAAACTCTTGAAATACTTTCAGAAATTGCACAGAAAATACAACCTGACGATAAAGAATCGCTTTTAAAAATTGCTAAAACAAGCATGCAATCAAAATTAATTTCTGAAGATAGCGGTCCTATATCAAAAGTTGTTGTTGAAGCAATTTTAAAAATTACAACAAAGAAAGCTGAAAAGTACGATGTTGATTTAGATAATATCAAAGTAGAAAAGAAAGCAGGCGCTTCAATTCAAGATACTGCATTAATCAAAGGAATTGTTTTAGACAAAGAAGTCGTTCATAGCGGAATGCCAACCAAGATTGAAAAAGCAAAGATTGCATTAGTTAATGCAGCACTTGAGGTTGAAAAAACAGAGATGAGCTCTGAAATTAGAATTAGTGACCCCTCTCAAATGCAGATGTTCTTAGAAGAAGAAAACAGAATGCTAAAAACAATGGTAGAAAAAATTCATGGAGTCGGCGCAAATGTACTTTTGTGCCAAAAGGGAATTGATGATATTGCACAGCATTATTTAGCAAAACATGGAATTTTGGCTATAAGACGTGTTAAAGAAAGTGACATGACAAAATTAGCAAAAGCTACTGGCGGAAGAGTTACCACTAACCTAGATGATCTTTCTGAAAAAGAATTAGGAAGTGCAGATTTAGTTATTCAGAAAAAAGTAGAATCTGACAAATGGGTATTCGTTGAGGGATGCAAAAACCCACAATCAGTTACAATTTTGATAAGAGGTGGTTCACAAAGAGTAGTTGATGAGGTTGACCGCTCTATGCATGATGCCTTAATGGTAGTAAAAGATGTAATTGAAAAACCAGAAATTGTTGCTGGTGGAGGAGCACCAGAAGCTTTTGTTGCTGCTCAACTAAAAGAGTGGGCTGACAATTTTGATGGTAGAGAACAACTTGCAATCAAAAAATATGCAGAAGCTTTGGAAGTAATTCCACTAACAATTGCTGAAAATGCTGGAATGGATCCAATTGACACTATGGTAAATCTTAGGGCAAAGCAAAACCAAGGAAAAAAATGGACTGGTATTGATGCAAGAAATACCCAGGTTGCAGACATGTTATCTCTTGATGTTATTGAACCCCTTGTTGTAAAAGAACAAATCATAAAATCTGCAACCGAAACTGCAAACATGATTCTTAGAATCGATGATGTTATTGCCATAACTGGTGGATCTGGTGGCGGCGGACCACCAACGGGATAATCAAATTTTAAAAAACTAAACTTCCCAAATAGGAGGTCTCATAATCTCTTTATATTCTGGAATTTGTGCAGAAAAGAATGCTATCATAATTCCTGAAATAACAAAAGGAATTGCAAACAAAATGATTCCTAGCAACAAACAATCTTTTGCTCTTTTTGAATCATCGCTTCTAATAGCAAAAAAAGCAATCAGTCCACCAAATATCGTAAAAAAGATTGGTAACAAAAACCACCATGCACTTCTTTTTTTATATCTGTCTAGGTTTTCACCCATATGATTTTCTTTCATGTTTTTGGTTTAAAACACTAGCTATGTACAAATGAAAACTTCAAAACAAACTGTTACGAGCCTAAATTGTGAGTAGAATAGGCATAGACCTTGGGGGAACAAAGACTGAAGGAATTATTCTAAATGACAATCTTGAACCTATTGAAAGAAAACGAATCCCAACTCCACAAAATGATTATAATGCAATTCTTAATTCTGTTGTAGATTTGGTAAATGATCTCAAAACCAAAACCAATGATTCAACAATAGGAATTTGCACTCCTGGAGCCATATCAAAAAAAACTGGTTTGATAAAAAATAGTAATACTCAATGTTTGATTGGAATGCCACTCAAAAAGGATCTCGAAAAAGCGTTAGGACAAAAAGTTTCGATGGAAAATGACGCAAATTGTTTTGCAATGGCTGAAGCAAAAATGGGTGCTGCCAAAGATTATGATGTAGTTTTTGGAGTAATAATGGGAACTGGTGTAGGAGGTGGAATTGTGATAAATAAAAAAATTCATCATGGTAGGACAAACATAGCTGGAGAATGGGGGCATCACACCTTACACCAAAATGGCAACAAATGTTATTGTGGAAAAAACGGTTGTGTTGAGACATACATTAGTGGTCCGGCATTAGAAAAACGATGGAATGAGCTTACCGGAAAAAAAGACTCACTCCCTCAAATAATTCAAAATTTTGATGATGATAAAGCCATTCAATGGAAGAATGAATTTTTGCATAATTTTGGAACCGCACTAGCAAATGTTATTGATATTTTAGATCCTGACGCAATTGTACTTGGTGGAGGAGTTTCTAACGTCTCTTTTCTTTATGATGAAGGAAAAAAAGCGGTTTATGATAGCGTATTTAGCGATCTAGTTGATACTCCAATTTTAAAAAATCAGTTAGGTGATTCTGCTGGTGTTTTTGGAGCAAGCTTACTTTAATATTTTTTAATGAATCTATTCTGGTTCAATTGTAGATGGTGGTTTACTTGAAATTGCATAGGTAACCCATGTTACATCTTCAATTTCATTTGTAATTCTATTACTAATTTTTTCAAGTAATCCATCTGGAAGTCTTGTCCAATCAGCTGTCATTGCATCTATTGAATCAACAACTCTTACCATTACAATATTTCCGTATTTTCTTTCATCACCAACTACTCCAACTGCTTTGTCATCTCCAACAGCTGCGTATGCTTGCCAAACTTTGTCATAAAGATCTGCTTCAACTAATTCCTCTTCAACAATTTTACTTGCAACCTTTGCAATCTCTAGTTTTTTTGGTGTAACTTCACCAATGATTCTTACTGCTAATCCGGGTCCTGGGAAAGGATGACGCATGATTAACTTATCTGAAATACCAAGAATCTTTCCAACCTTTCTTACCTCATCTTTGTAGAGTTCTCTTAATGGCTCTAGAATCTCAAGATTGAGCCAATCAGGAAGACCACCAACATTGTGGTGAGATTTTATAACAGCAGCTGGCCCCTTTGAAACCCCACTTTCAATTACATCTGGATATAATGTTCCTTGAGCTAGCCATTTGAATGGGCCATTTTTTTCAGCAAACTCTGTAAAGATTCGAATAAACTCCTCTCCAACAATCTTTCTTTTTTGTTCAGGATCAGTTATTCCTTTGAGTTTTTCTAAGAAACTCTCAGCTGCATAGATTGGAGTAAAATTTACTTTGAAATTAGTTTTGAACATCTCTTCAATTTCGGCTTCTTCATTTTTTCGTAAAAGACCATTATCTACAAAAACACACCTTAGTCTATCCCCTATTGCCTTGTGGAGCAACAAAGCTGCAACTGTAGAGTCAATCCCCCCACTTACTCCACACAAAACATTTCCTTCAATTTTTGAAAGGCTTTCAACTGTACTCTCAATAAAAGTTTCCATTGACCAATCTTGTTTTGCTTTACAAATTTTGAGAACAAAATTTTTGAGAATTTCTGGACCTTGTTCTGTATGCACTACTTCAGGATGGAACTGAATTCCAAAAACTGTTCTATCTTTTGATGCAATTGCAGCTGCTTTTGCACTTTCTGTATGAGCTATAATTTCAAAATCTGGTGGAACAATCTCTGCTTCATCACCATGACTCATCCAAGCTCTCACTGATTCTCCAACGCCACTTAGCAAATCTTTATCATTATCGATTGAAAGTACAGAAGATCCATATTCTTTGTTTGCTTGCTTTACTTTCCCGCCAAAATTATTCACAATTAATTGATGGCCATAACAAATTCCAAGAATTGGTAAATTCATCTTAAACACTTCTTTCTCAGGAATTGGAGCATCTGAATTGTAAACACTTGAAGGTCCACCAGAAAAGATTATTCCTTTTGGATTGTGTTTTTTCAATTCTTCCATTGAAATATCAAATGGTACCAACTCAGCGTATACTGAAAAATCACGAATTCTTCTGCATATTAGGTGGCTATATTGAGAGCCAAAGTCCAAAACCACTATTTTATCCATAAAATCACTTTGTATTTTCTAACATTCTCGTAAGAGACCATGCTACAGTGTTAATGATTTCATTTACTCGTTCTTTTTGACGGTAGTTTTTTACAATAATTTCTCGTATTTGAGAACCGTTTTTGTTTATGATAAAATCAATTGCTGATTCAGGCTGAATTTTTCCACGTTGAACTTCTGAAGAGTCTTTTCTTTTCATTTCTGCAATGATTCTATCTATGAAAAATGATTTTAACGGTGGAGTATCAGCTTCTATTTCAACTTCTTCATTTAATACAATTGAAACCTGATCTGGAGTAACATAGGCATTTGCGATAACTTCGCCTCCTGATCCATTAGTAATTGGAATAGAAGTAGCTGAACTAGTTTTTGTTTTGTTAGAAGAAAGTGCTGAAGCCTTTGTAAAACTTGATTCTTTTAGGGTTGAATTTAATATATTGAGATTTTTTTCAAGCATATCTATTTCTTCTTTATGTTTTTCAATTTTATCTATAATGTGATCTTTTAGTTTTAGAATATCACGAATCTGCTCATCAGAAAACTTCATACTTTTTCTCAGGTATATTAGGTATTAAAACGCATTCTAGGAATCAAGTAGAATTTCTAAATCCTTGAAGCAGATTTTTTTAAAACCCTTGATGGATTTTGAGGTTGTATATAGTCCCTTTTTTCTTTTTGTTGCAAGCCATTCCAGAAGTTTTTTTCCGCGATAAAGTTTTTTTAATTTGATTTTTCTTTCAGATTTTTTTGTTTTTGAATATTTTCCAATTATTTTTCCGAAATCCATACCAATCAAAATAATATTTTTTGCACCAAAATAATCTGCAATAAATACACATCTATCTCCATCAGTAAATCCTCCAAAATTTTGAATCTTCCCAAATGACTTTGTTTGAGTTGTTCCTAAACAATTTTTGAAATTTTCTATAATTTGTAATTTTGCAATATTATCACCATGTGCATGTGTGACAAAAATTGAATTCGATTTTCCAATTTTTTTTAATGATTTTTCATCGCCGTCAAGGTCAGTTACTAAAATATCGAATTTTATATTATTTTCAAGTAATGGTTTTGCAGCACTATCTGCTACAATTTTTGGAATTTTAGGAAATTTTTTCAAATGTTGTATTGATGATGAAAGAGACGGTCCTGCACCAATCACAAAAACTGATTTTTTTGAGATGATTTGTCTTAATTTTTTTAATGGAATAGGATTTTTCAAT
The DNA here is from genome assembly GCA_022567895.1 of Nitrososphaerota archaeon. Lineage (GTDB taxonomy): Archaea > Thermoproteota > Nitrososphaeria > Nitrososphaerales > Nitrosopumilaceae > DRGT01. The sequence continues at coordinate 11,044 of JADFGC010000021.1, read as the reverse complement.
ATTAAATTGAGTAAAATTGCTGATTCGTAATCTTGTTCTTTGTCATAACCAAACTCTTTGATAATTTCAGAATACTTCTTTTCCCATCCAGCAATTGTCATATCACTCAAATTACAATTCCTTATCATAAATCCTGTGAATAAACTCGCATCCATAGCCATTGGAGGTTCAAATCCAGTACGAATTATGGGAATTCTTAATGTTAGCCCTGAATCATTTTACAAAAAATCGATAAAAACAAAGAGAAATGAAATCACTGAAACTGTTAAAAAGATGGAAGATCAAGGTGCTGACTTTATTGATGTTGGAGGAATGTCAACTGCACCATATCTTTCTACAATTATTTCAGAAAAGATTGAAGCAAAAAGAATCATGGATGCTATAAAAATTATACAAAACAAAACTAACCTACCAATTTCTGTCGATACATGTAGAGCAAGTGTTGCAGTACAGGCCTTGGAATTGGGTTCTGAAATAATCAACGATATTTCTGGCCTAAAATATGACAGACAAATGATAGATGTTGTTAGAATTTACGAACCAGATCTAATCTTATGTGCATTTAGCAAAAATCTTGTTACAGGAAATCAAGTTAAGAAAACAAAAGAACTTCTAAAACAAAGTTTAAAGCTTGCTAAATCATCAGGAATTTCATCAAAAAAAATTGTACTTGATCCTGCAATTGGTTTTTTTAGAAAAATAGGAAAAGGACCATTTTTTACAAAAATTAATTCTCATTGGTTACAAAGAGATCTTTCCATATTAGCAAATCTAAAATCAATTAAACAAAATCAACCATTACTTGTTTCAGTTTCAAACAAATCATTTCTTGGAAAAATCATGAATAAAAAAAATCCATCCGATCGATTGCCTGGATCACTTGCCGCAGAAGTTTTAGCAGTAATTAATGGAGCAGATATCATACGCACGCACAATGTTAGGGAAACACATAGCATAGTCTCCATTGCAAAGAAGCTCTCACGTCTAGACAAAAGCTTATAATGTATCATAATTCTTTTGTAAAGGGTTTCATTGGAATTCAAAGAAGGACTAACTTTTGACGATGTTCTCCTTGTTCCCAAATATTCTGATATTACAAGTAGAGCTCAAACCGATCTTAGCACAAAACTTTCTAGAAATATTTCTCTGAACATTCCTTTCTTAAGCGCTAACATGGATACCGTTACAGAATCTAACATGGCAGTTACCATGGCCCGTGAAGGCGGTATTGGAATTATTCATAGATTTCTTACAATTGAAGAGGAAGTAAAAGAGGTTCTCAAAGTAAAAAGAGCCGGCAGTGTTATGATTGAAAATCCATACTCAATTGGTCCAGACCAAACTGTTAATGATGCAATAAAATACGCTGATGAACAAGGAGTTTCTGGCTTACTTGTTACTGATTCTGAATCAAAACTTATTGGAATTTTGACAAATCGTGATCTAAAATTTGAATCAGATACATCAAAACTGGTTAAAGATGTAATGACAAAAGATGTTGTTACTGGAAAACCAGGAATTTCTCTTGAAGAAGCAAAAGATATTCTGCACAAACATAGAATTGAAAAACTCCCTCTTATTGATGATTCAAATCATGTAAAGGGCTTGATTACAACAAAAGATATTACAAATATTGAAAACTTTCCTGCCGCATCAAAGGACAAAAAAGGTAGGCCTCTTGTAGGAGCAGCCGTTGGCGTTAAAGGAGACTTTATGGAAAGAACAGAATCTCTTTTGGAGGCAAATGCAGATATAATTGTTGTAGATATTGCACATGGTCACAGTGAAAACGCTGTAAGTACAGTTCGTCACATCAAAAAAGCATTTCCAGATTGTGAGTTAATTGCTGGAAATGTTGCGACAGCACAAGGAGTTGAAGATTTGATAAAAGCTGGTGTTGATGCTGTAAAAGTAGGAGTTGGCTCTGGATCCATTTGTATTACCCGTGTAGTTACTGGTTCTGGTGTTCCTCAACTTACAGCAGTAATGGACTGCGCTAAAGTAGGAAAAGAAAATAATGTACCAATAATTTCTGATGGAGGAACAAGAACTTCTGGAGATGCAACTAAAGCACTAGCTGCAGGAGCCTCAACTGTAATGATTGGAAGTATGCTTGGTGGAACAGATGAATCGCCTGGAGCTCTTTTGACAAAAAATGGAAATCGATTCAAAGTATATCGTGGAATGGCTTCTTTAGCTGCATCACTTGGAAGAAAATCAAAGGAAAATGGACATGTTTCATTTGAAGAAGATCTTAACGATTATGTTGCAGAAGGTGTTGAAGCAATGACTCCTTACAAAGGAAGTGTAACTGATATTCTAAAACAACTTACTGGCGGCGTTCGTTCTGGACTTAGTTACTGTGGTGCTCACACAATTCCACAAATGCAAGAAAATGCAGAATTTATCAAAATATCAAGGGCTGGTTTTGCTGAAAGCCAACCACATGATGTTTCTTTAATGTAGTTAATTTTTTAAGCATCATCCCAATCTTGTGAGATGTGATTAGCAAAAGGACTGTAATTGGAATTGGTGTTGGTTCTGCAATTATTGCAATTAGTATAGCTTCACTCTTTTTGCATTTTGGAATTCAAACTATAGAGGTAGATGAAACATTTGGTTTAGGAGAAGCCACTACTTATCGAATTTCTGCACCTGAGCACACTCCTCAGAAAATGAAAATTACAGGTGATACTTTTGATGTAATATTAGAAAGCCCAGCAGATGGTTTGCAGGTTCCATTAACAACTCACAAAAAAGAAGTAACATTTGATTGGGTTCATTTAGCTGATGGTGAAACAAGAATCAATATTCAAAATACCGGAAATTCAGAAATTCATATAACGGCAACATTTCAAACCTCAACAAATCCTCTTTTTATTACATATGATATCATGGTAATAATTACAGGTCTAGTGATTATAGGATTAAGCTTGGGATTTAGTATTAGAAAACCAAGAGGATTCTAAGTTAATTCAGCTGCAGGATAAGATCCTAAGATTTTCAAAAACAGTGTGTTTTCTTTAATCTTGTTTATCATCTCAGAAATTTTCGCATCATCTGCATTTCTTTCAAAATCAACATAGAAGTTATACTCCCAAGATGTATCCTTTTTTGGTCTTGATTCAATCTTTGTTAAATTTACACCACACTCGTTAAATTTTTCCATTATTCGAAATAGTGTTCCTGGTTCATGTTTTATAGAAAAAATAATCGAAGTCTTGTCTTTTTGTGTCTCTTCAGCTTGTTTTTTTGATAGAACCAAGAATCTAGTATAATTATTTGGATTATCTGCGATTCCTTCTTTAATTATTGAAACTTGATTAATTTTAGAGGCATTTTTGCTTGCAATACATGCAACATTTTGCTTTTTCATCTCTTTGATAATTTTCACACTACCTGCAGTATCATAAGATGGAACAGTTTTGATTTTATGTTGCTGAATGAATTTTCTGCATTGGCCTAATGCTTGAGGATGTGAATAAACAGTATCAACCTGCTCCAAAGAGCCTGTTCCAATAAGACAATGTTCTATTTTATGATAGATTTCCCCAATGGCATTTAGTGATGTTGAATACAATAAATCATAGCATTCTCCAACACTTCCTTCAATAGAATTCTCTATCGGTAAAACAGAATAATCTGTCTTATCACTAGTCGTATGCTCTAGAACGTCTGCAAATGTTGGAAGAGGAACTGTTTCTAGATTTTCATCAAAGAAAGAAATCGCTGCAGCTTCACTATATGCTCCTCGTTCACCTTGGAACGAAACTTTAGTCATTTTGCACTCAGTTTTATAAAATCACTGTTGCCAAAGTCACTTGATAACTCTCTATCATCAATCCAAGAACATTCTGTACATTTAACAGCATCACGCATTTGAATAACTTTCTTGCCACATTTTACACATTTTGTAAATAAAACTCCAAGCTTTGGTTCTTTGATTGCTGCATGTATTGTTCCATTAAGATGACTGATAATTTTAAGACAAACAATATCTTTTACAAGGGCAACATTTCGTTTACGTAGATTTCTTGTTGAACAGACACATTCTACATGAGAAATAGTAGGTTTTCCATTAATGTAATCAATTGATACTGCAATCATAGAGCCCATTACAGCTGCTACTGAGCCAATTATAATATCACCAACTTTAGGAATTGATAAACCATCTGGATGCTTTACATTAACAATTCTTTCTTTTTTATCAATTTCAGCTGTACCGACAACTGTAGCTCTTACATCACCTTCATCATCAAAGGCATTTTGTCCAGCCTCATATTCTTCAATAGAAGCGATTCTATCTCCTGGAAAAGTTATTGATTCTGACATGTGCTGAATTTTAGAACACTGATTATAAACTAAAAGATTTCTGGAATTTGCTTGAAAACATGCAATTAAAGCCAATGAGGGATCTGAAGATAACCCTCGATACTTTCATTTCTTAATACTTTCAAAAGTGCATTGGCTTGTGGAGTGGACAAAACTGGCTTGTCAAAGTGGTTATCAGTTGAAATTCTTGGGCAGGCTACCTGAATAAAGGCATCAATTCCCTTCAAATTAGTCAGCCTTTCATTTGTAATGTCAGTTAATGCAAAAAGCTGAACCTCTTTTCCCTCTTTTTCTAATTCTCGTTTAAATTTCAAGGCAAATGGTTTTGCAATCTGACCTTCTTTAAGACCAACAATAATTCCAAAAGTTTTAGCTTCAGCAGCTTTGTAAATTGCTAATGTTGCCTTTTTCTGTAATTTTTGTGCAAATTCAGAAACCTCTCTTACCTCATTAAAGTATGGATCTAAAACATATGTTGGTTTGTTTGTAGCTAATGCAATTCCAGCTGCATGAAAATTACTTTGTCCCAAAAACACATTTGCATCTACATCTGGAGCGATTTCGGTTGCAGGATAAAACTCACAACCAAAAACTTGACCATCATTTAGTTGACCTTTTCCCTTTCCTATTAGAACCTTAATTCTTCCCTGAGTTAAGATTTCTTTTACGTTCTCTACTTGATTAAGATGTTGACTATCAGTAATTAATGAAATGGTTTTTCCTTTTAGAATTTCAATACACTTTTTTGAAACTTTGTCAAAGGTAATGTCATCAAAAGCATCAATTAAAACAACATTGTCTTCAAACGTTTCCATGTTAATTGAATGACCTATGTGAAACAAAACTTCCGCATTTAGAACTTTGGCACCATTTGAGTTAAGATCACAAGTACCCCAAGTTGTATCTGCTAAGACATATGCTGGAATTCCAAACCTTTTCATGATTTTTGATGCAGTTTCTTGAACTCTAGGTAAAATTCCATCAGGCCCATTTAGAGCAACTGAAACAGGCTTTCTTTTTTGAATTTCTTCATAGATTTTTTTCTCGTCTATAACTATCATTTCCGGCTAAAATTCAGTTGATTTTAATTTAAACCCATCTAGATTTAACAACAACTCAAAAATGTTAGGCTTTTCTAATTTGATTTATGAGAACAAAAACTGTCCTGAACATTGGCTTTGATGATACTGATTCTCCCAAAGGAATGTGTACTACTTATCTCGCCTACAAAATCGTAAACTATCTCAAAAAAGAAAAGGTCCAATTTCTTGACTATCCAAAACTGGTCAGATTTAATCCAAACATTCCTTGGAAAACAAGGGGAAATGGGGCAGTAGGGTTAAAGATTGAGACAAATTATCCCGAAAAAATTAAGAAGAAAATCACAGATTATCTAATCAAATATTCTGATACAAAAAATGGTGCAAATCCTGCTCTAGTATTTTATGAAAATGAAACAATTCCAAATGAATTCAAACAATTTAGTGAAATTGCACTATGCAAGTTAGTTAATCGAAATTATGCCAAAAAATTTGCTGCAAATAACAACATAGAATCATTTTACTTGGGAAATGGTCAAGGATTGGTTGGAGCTATTGGGGTTATCGGTTATCAATTTGATGATCAAACAGTTGAGTTACTAAGTTATAGAACAAAACCACATTTTGGAAAAGAACGAGTTATTTCAAAAGAAAGTGTCAAAAAAATGAAGGAAAAAACATTTCCGTTCACATTTAACAATATTGATGAAACAAAAAACAAGGTCTTGATCTGTCCACATGGACCTGATCCAGTATTTTATGGAATTAGAGGTGAAAATACAAAATCATTACTACAAGCTGCAAAATTAATCAAAACACAAGAAAAACTTGATGGATATCTAATCTTCAAATCCAATCAAGGAACGTCAGCACATTTAAAAAATGAAATTGATGTTTCAGAATTAAAACCATATTCTTCTGGAAAAATTACAGGCTATGTTTTAGATGATCCAAAAATGGAAAAAGGTGGTCATGCATTCTTTACAATTATTTCAAAAGGAAACAAAGTAAGATGTGCTGTATACGAACCTACAGGATTAGCATCTGAAATGATGCATTTGAGAAAAGGCGACAAAGTAATGATTGGAGGGGCTGTAAGAAAAGCCTCAAAAAAATATCCAAGAGTAGTAAACATCGAATTTATTAAAATTCTAAATTTGAAAAAAAATCTAAAACTAACAAATCCCTTATGCACAAAATGTAACAAGAAAATGAAATCAAAGGGAAAAAACCAAGGATTTCAATGTGTAAAATGTGGGAAAAAAGTCAAATCAAAAAAAATTGAAGTAGTTCAAAGAAAAATCAAAAAACAAACGTATCTGCCCGTCGTATCTGCGCACAGACATTTGACAAGGCCAAGACAACGAATTGGAATTTTAAACAGGAATATACAATTTGATGATTCAGTTTCTTGGTTTAGGATTTTTAAGAATTAGATAGCGGGGAGTAGATTTGAACTACTGAGCTGCGGGTATCTCATCTTAATGATTATGAGCCCGCCGGGATGACTTCGCCCTAAAGCAGTCTGACTTCCCCACCCCGCTGAAACAATGAGGGTTCACGGCAGTATATACGCTTTATCAAATTCCTGAAAGTAATTAATAGGAATTGAAAAACTTAAACTTGTGAATAAGAAATTACGAATTGCTGGAATTATAGCTGCTGTTATTATTTCAATAATTTTAATTTCATCTCCAAGTGAACCAGTTCCTTTACCAAAACCAACAACAACTACTGAAGGAACCGATTCAGTAGTAGTACTTGCAACAAATCTTAAAAAACCTAGAGCAATAGCTTTTGGTGATGATAGAATCTTTGTTATAGAAAAAATTGGCAAAGTACGAGTAATTCAAAATGACATCCTGTTAGAAGAACCTTTAGCAACTTTGAGAACAGCAGATGTCTTTGATGGTGGATTGCTTGGAATCGAAACTCATCCAGACTTTTCAAACAATCATTATTTGTATGTCTACTATACTTATGAAGAAGAAGGAAATCTGTGGAATAAAATTTTGAAAATCAAAGAATCACAGAACAAACTGGAAGATGCTGAAACAATTTTTGATAAAATTCCAGGTTCAAAATTTAGTAATGGTGGTGTAATAAAATTTGGACCTGACGGAAAACTCTATGTTGGCACAGGCTCTGTTTCTGATTCTTCTCATCTTCCACAAGAACTAGAATCACTTGCTGGAAAAATTTTAAGATTAAATGACGACGGATCAATTCCAAATGATAACCCATTTGAGAATTCACCTGTTTTTTCTTTAGGTTTTAGAAATCCTCAAGGAATGGCATGGGATGAATTAGGAAATTTCTATGTTACTGACTTTGGTCCAACTAAAAATGATGAAATTAACATTATTCATTCGGGCCAAAATTATGGCTGGCCTTTACAGGAGTGTTCTGGTGGAGACTTTGTAGACGCAATAGTGTGTTATGATCCTGGCATTGAACCAGGAGGAATTGTAATCTATTCTGGTGATAAACTTGAGTTTCAAGGCTACATGATAATGGCCTCTCTTAGATCCCCTCACCTTTACCAATTAGAAATCAGCGAAGAAGGCCTAATTTCCCAAAAAAGTATTCTGAGTGGAATTGGCAGAATACGAGACGTAAATGAAGGACCAGATGGAAATCTCTATGTAATAACGTCAAATACTGATGGAAAAGGTTTTCCAGACCGTTCTGATGACAAATTATTGAGGATAATGAAGTAATTGAAAGACTCATCAATATCAAAATTTTTTGAAAAAAGTCAAAAGGAAAGACTAGACATAGTGAAAAATTTTGCCAATTTGTCCCAGGAAGAACTTGAAATTTTAGAAAACTCAGGTGGAATAACTTTTGAAAATGCAGACAAGATGATTGAAAATGCAATTGGTACATTTTCTCTCCCATTAGGTATTGCAACAAATTTCAAAATTAACGACAAAGACTATCTAGTCCCAATGGTAATTGAAGAACCATCAGTAATAGCTGCTGCATCAAAGGCTGCAAAAATTGCTAGAATTAAAGGCGGCTTCAAAGTTGATGCCGATGAGTCATACAGTATTGGACAAATTCAAGTTTTGAATGCTGATTCAACTGCAATTTCCAAAATTGAAGAATCATCAAAGGAAATACTTGAAATTGCAAATTTACAAAGCAATACCCTTTCAAAAATAGGTAAAGGCGCAAAAGAAGTTTCTTGTAGAGAAATACAAACTGATTCTGGTAAGATGTTGATTGTCGAGCTTTTAATTGATGTTGGTGACGCAATGGGTGCAAATGTTACAAATTCAATGTGTGAAGCAGTTGCTCCTTTAATTGAAAAACTAAGTGGAGGAAAAACATTACTGCGAATTTTATCAAACTATTCTACAAGACGTATGGTAAAAGCCACCGCCGTATTTGACAAAGAAGGAGTTGGCGGTGAAGAAATCGTTGACAACATTATCTTAGCTTTTCAATTTGCTGCAAACGATGTTTACAGAGCGGTAACTCACAACAAAGGAGTAATGAATGGAATTATATCTGTAGCAAATGCAACAGGGCAAGATAGTAGGGCAATAGAAGCTGCTGCAAATGCATATGCGGCTCGTTCAGGAAAATATAGCTCCCTTACAGAATGGTCAAAAGATGCTGAAGGAAATCTAGTTGGTAAACTCGAATTACCATTATCTGTGGGTATTGTAGGGGGAATAATCAAAGTTCATCCTATAGCAAAAATTTGTACAAAGATTCTTGGTGTTACCTCTGCAAAAGAGCTTGCATGCGTTATTACGGCAACAGGTTTGGCTCAAAACTTTAGTGCACTTAGAGCACTTGCAACCGAAGGAATTCAAAAAAGTCACATGAAACTTCATGCAAGAAATCTTGCTTCAGCTGCTGGAGCAAAAGCAGAACATGTTGATGAAATCGTGAAGAAAATGGTTCAAGAGAATAATATCTCACTTAATAGAGCAAAGGAATTGCTCGAGCAAATTTAAACAGAAAATTATATAGCTGCTTTATGAGAGGGAAAGGATTGTCAAAGGTAAAATTTGCAATTCCAAAGGGTAGTTTAGAAGAGGCCACATTCAAGATACTAGAAAGATCTTGGACGAAGGTTAATCGTAAGAGTAGAACTTACAGAGTATTTCTTGATGATCCACAAATAATGGTAAAGATGTTAAGACCACAAGAAATTCCAACTTTAGTAGCAGACGGCTTATACGATGTTGGAATAACTGGAAAGGATTGGATTGGTGAAACAAAAGCTGATGTTGAACCAATTTTAGATTTAGAATATGGTAGAATAAAATTAGTAATTGCATTTCCTGACTCTTATCGTTACAAAAACATTGATTCTATGATTGCAGACTTTGCAAAAAAGAAAAAAATCCTTCGAATCTCTTCTGAGTATCTAACTACTACATCTAAATTCATTAAACAATGTAAATCATACAAAAAATATTATGGTTCAAAAGATCCATTAATTGTAACACCTTGGGTGCGTCTAGGAAAAAACAAAAATGTTCAAATTCATTTATCATTTGGAGCAACAGAAGCAAAACCTCCTGAGGATGTTGATGCAATAATGGATGTAACTGAAACTGGAACAACACTCAAGCAAAATAAACTCAAAATTGTTGATCAAGTCCTAGAATCAACTGCTCACTTGATTGCAAATAAGACTTCGTTAAAAGATAAAGCAAAGCGTGAAAAAATCTACGATATTGTAACGTTGATGAGAGGAGCAGTACATGGAAGAAAATATTTACACATTTATCTAAACGTTAAAGAAAAAAATCTCAAAAAACTACTCAAGCAAATTCCCGCACTCAAAAAACCAACTGTTAGTCCGCTAAGTGAAAAAGGCTGGTGCGGAGTAAACACTGTGATTCTAAAATCTGACTATTACATACTTATTCCCAAACTGAGAAAGATCGCTCAAGGACTAGTAGTTCATGAGCCAAGACAAATTCTCGAATTAGAGGAGATAAAACGTGACGAAGAAAATTGATGAAAATCATTATTCCTCGTAATATAGAGAATTTCGCAGATTCAGCCTCACCTAAACCATCAAAACAGAATGAAAAGATAGTCAAATCCATTCTTTCAGATGTTAAAAAGAATGGAGATTTGGCAGTAAAACGTTATGAAAAAAAATTTGGCGGAGCTTCACTTGGATCATTACGATTATCAAAAAAAGAGATAGACTATGCCTACTCTAAAGTATCCAAAAAAGAAATTTCTGCAATAAAACTAGCTAAATCTAGATTATCAAAAACTGAAAACACAATAAAAAATCTATTAAAAAATTCTAAAATCAACATTGATGGGATAAAAATTTCTAAATCATTTTCACCAATTGAAAGCGTAGGATGCTATGTTCCTGGAGGTCTGGCAAGATATCCAAGCTCAGCAATTATGTCAGTTGTACCTGCAAAAACTGCTGGTGTAAAAAGAATAGTAGTTACTACTCCTCCAAATAAAGAAGGAAGATTAGATCCACTTACAATTGTAGCTGCTGATATTTCTGGAGCAACTGAAATTTACAAAACAGGTGGTGCACAAGCAATAGCAGCTCTTTCATTTGGAACTAAGACAATTAAAAAGGTAGATAAAATTGTAGGTCCAGGAGGTTCTTTTGTAACTCTAGCAAAATCACTTGTAAGTAATACTACATCAATTGATATGCTTGCAGG
>JADFGC010000070.1:0-4951 GCA_022567895.1 Nitrososphaerota archaeon | reverse complement strand
TCTTTGGCTGTGCACCAGCTCTTGATCCAAACAGAAAACACAGCAGTATTTGGTACAAACTTTTAAAAAATCAAGTTACTCCGAAAATTCTTTTTGATTTTATTTGTAATTACACTGAGCATGTTAATGGTGTTGCAAAATATGCTCCATATGGCCTAAGGAAGGTTGAAGCTGGTTTACTACGTGATGGCTTTAAACGAGAAGATATTGTAATAGCTCATCCTGATCATATTGAAGAATTCATTGGTCCTGAAACACAAGTCATTGGGACACATGAAATGGATCCACTTGGCATGGGTCCAGTTACCCTGACTTTCACTTATGGACGAAAACAAATCTCCTATGATGAATTTTACTGCAAAGAATTACACATGAGAATCAATGCTGCAAAGAAAAAGACTGCAAGCAAGGCAAAGGTAGTTGTAGGAGGTTCTGGAACCTGGCAATACAACTATGATCCAGAAAAAATTGAAGAATATGGTCTCTATGCACTTTTAGAAGGAGAACTAGGAGGAATTGCACCTGAAATAGATGGACATACAGGTAAATTCTTCAACTACTTGATGAATGGCGACTTTGAAAATATGGATCCTTTCAGAAAAAGAAGTGATTTTAAAGTTAACATTAAAGAATTTGAAAGAAACGGAAGAAAACTTCATGGAAGATTTGTAAACTTCTGGGATAGACCAGACATTGATGACATTCCAAACATTGTTGAACCAAGTTTGCATGGAATGGTTGAAGTAATGCGAGGTTGTGGGCGTGGTTGTAAGTTTTGTGATGTTACACTGAGAGCATTAAGATATTATCCACCAGAAAAAGTCAAAAAAGAAATTGAAGTTAACATCAAGAAAGGTGGAATTAGAACCGCTTGGATACACAGTGATGATATTTTTGTTTATGGAATGAACCCAAGAACAAATAAAGGAATGGAACCAAACAGAGAAGCTTTAGAAGAATTGTTTACTGTAATCATGTCTGCAGGCATTAAACACACAAATCCAACTCATGGAACCTTGGCAGGTGCAATTGCAGATGAAAAACTCATTCCAAACATTTCAAAAATAATCAAATCTGGTCCAGGAAACCTGACTGGAATTCAATGTGGACTTGAAACAGGTAGTTTAAGATTAATTGAAAAATATGCTGATAGAAAACTTGCACCATACAAACCTGAAGAATGGCATTGGGTTATTAAGGAAGCAGTAAAAACTTTCAATGAATATTATTGGATTCCAGCATTTACCTTGATTATGGGTCTTGATAATGATGAGACACCTGAAGATTCATGGGAAACAATTAGAATTATCAATGAACTAGAAAGAGAACAACCAGATTCAATGTTCACTGTTACTCCTCTGACCTTTGTCCCAATTGGTTTGCTTGAAAAATCTGACTTCTTCCATATTGGAACTGAGATGTCACCAGCTCAATTGGGTGTGATGTACAAAACTTGGCACCACAACTTCAAGTATGGAATTAAGAAATTCATGATTAAGACTGGTAAATTGGGCGTTCAAAAATACATCTTCAATATACTTGCTCGTTCTCTTGGTGGTATTCCATTGGGAGAAATGGAGCGCTATGCTCGAAGACAGGGCCCTGAGCACGAACGGGTAATTGAAAAAATCAAGGTAAAGTACTTGTAAATTTTATACAAATACATAAATTTAATTCAAAAAATGATAAACTATGGCAACTCACGGTTCGCTTACTAAAGCAGGTAAAGTAAGAGGTCAGACTCCAAAAGTAGAGGGAAGAAAACGAGTTGGAACAAGCTCTAGTCTTAGAAACAAAAGCAATTTTCATAAGAGATTCGTTCTAGATAGAACTCCTGGTCAAAACAAACCCGGACAAAGAAGACGAAGAAGACGATAGATCATTTTCTTTCACACAATGTTATCAATTGAAGAAAATTGTCAAAACAACACCCTTATAAAGTACTGGTACGGTACCTTACGGTATGGAAGATTTACGATTAGATAGTTTAGAAGGCGTCGGTCCTGTAACCACAAGAAAACTTAGTGATGCAGGAATTCATAACATTATGGATCTAATTGTTAGAGGCCCAGTAGAAATCTCAGAAATCACTGGAATGGACAAGGAAACTACGGAAAAAATAGTCAACAAGGCACGCCAACAACTGGTCGAAGAAGGACTCATTTCAAAAGACTTTGTCACCGCAACTGAAATTTACAAAAGAAGACAAGATATTGGCAAAATCACAACTGGTACTAATTGTTTAGATACATTATTTGATGGAGGAATTGAAACACAAGCACTAACTGAGGTATATGGTGAGTTTGCTTGTGGAAAAACACAGTTCTGTCATACAATGTGTATTATGGTTCAAAAACCAAAGGAAGAAGGCGGTCTTGAAGGTGGTGTATTGTATATCGATACTGAAAACACTTTTCGTCCTGAAAGAATTGTATCTATTGCAAAAGTAAATGAAATGGACCCAGAAAAGGTTCTTGATAATATTATAGTGGCACGTGCATACAACAGTGCACATCAAACACTAATTCTTGAAGAAGCAGGTTCCGTAATTAAGGAAAACAACATCAAACTAATCATTGTAGACTCTGCAGTAGGTCTATTTAGAGCAGAATACCTTGGAAGGGGAACACTTGCAGTACGTCAACAAAAACTAAATCACTTTGTACATCTCTTGGTAAGAATCGCTGAAACATACAACTGTGCAGCACTTGCAACAAATCAGGTAATGGCGTCTCCTGATGTGTTCTTTGGTGATCCAACTAGACCAATTGGAGGAAATGTAGTTGCCCATACCAGCACATACAGAATTTACTTTAAGAAATCTGGCAAAAAACGAATTGCAAGAATGGTTGACAGTCCACATCATCCAGAAATGGATGTAGTATTCGCACTAGGCGAAGCAGGAGTCATTGACCCTGAAGAGGATGGAAAAAAGAAAAAGAAAGTAACCACCAAAAAGACAACTCTAAAACCAGAAACTGTAGAATCAACAGATTCTGAAAAACCAGACCCAACTGAACCAGATTCTGAGTAAGTGTTAAAATAGGGCTAGGCGAGTCCTAGTCAGGTATGACTACAAAAAGGACAACTGGCCATTCTCATGGATTTAGGCACAAAACAAGGTCAATATTGACCAAGAGACAACCCAGAGGAGTATCGTTTCTTCTTAGAGAATATCATGAGGGAGATAGGGCTCTAGTCATAATCGATCCTAGGCAGCATAAGGGAATGCCTCACAGACGATACCATGGAAAAGTAGGTACAGTTACAAATGTTGGACGACGTACCGTTACACTCGATATAAAATTGGGTAACAAGTCGAAAACCTTAATCGCTAGATTAGACCATGTCAAACCGTTCGGTGTATAAAAAATGGAAGAAGTAAAAGCAAAAAAGCCAATCTCTATTTCAGAGGTAAAAGAAATTTTAGAAAAAGATGATATAGAATCTATGGACCAAATACAACGCTGGACTTATGATTATGTTTCAAAATTTGTAAAGCTTGATCCTAAAGCCGCTAAAAAAATGAGAGAACAGCTCATAAAAGAATGTGAATTAACAACTGAAGAAGCTGCAGAAATTGTAAACATTAGACCAACCACACTAGCAGAACTTCGTTCCTTTACATTTGGTTGGAAAAAACTAATCCTTGCTGAGACTCTAGAAAAAATTCTAAAAATCACCAAGGAGAACTCGTAGTTAGTAAGGTGAAGTTTTTTGGAGAGGGCATATAACCCACCTAGAAAGTACGAGGAGTACTCATACGTTTTAGACTTTAACACAAGAGGAAAATCAACAACGGTACGTGGACGTGAAGGAATTATTGTCACTGCAATTGGTGAGGACAGATTAACTTTGCTTGAAATTCTCGGTCAACCAAATTCTACCTTTGAGGTTGGTGAAAAAATTTTCATTGGAAAGGAAGGACGCACCAAAGTTCTTTCAGTATTAGGAAAGATGACCTATGACAGAATTTCTTCATCAGCTCAAACAGAACTTCCTGGTGTTGTAGAAAAAATTGTTACAGAAAATGAGAAAAGGTTCATTGATTATCTAAATAATGCACAACCACTTACACCAAGAATTCATGCACTAGAACTAATTCCAGGAATTGGAAAAACGTACATGAGGTCAATGCTAGAGGAGCGAGAAAAGAAAAAATTTGATAACTTTGCAGACTTGCAAGAAAGAATTGGATTCAAAGAACCAATAAAGCAAATTTCAAAACGAATTATGGAAGAGATTACGGGAGAAACACGAATGAATCTCTTCGTAAAACGATGAAAAAACGGCAGAGACTTGGGCAGCACTTTTTAAAATCTGAAAAAATCGCCGAAAACATTGTTGCTGCTGCCAAGCTCTCAAAACACGATTCTGTGCTTGAAATAGGCACAGGACGAGGCATCCTCATTCCTTTTTTGTGTAAAAATGCAAAAAAGGTAACATCGTTTGAGACTGACAAAAAACTACACCATGATGCTAAAGTTAACTATACCACTTCAAATCTAAAGCTAAAACTTGGTGATGGATTCAAATCTAAAGAAAACTTTACTGTCTTTGTTTCAAATTTACCATATTCAAAAAGTAGAGATGCAATAGAGTGGTTGATTCAGAAAAAGTTTTCACGAGCTGTTATCATGGTTCAAAAAGAGTTTGCTGAAAAACTACAAACGAAATCAAAAGAACGAAAAGCAATTTCTATTCTAGCACAATATGCATTTGATATAGAACCTGTAATCAAGGTGAGCAAAACTAACTTTGTCCCACAACCAAAAGTTGATTCTGTAGTTCTTAAATTAAAAAGCAAAAATGTTGTCTCAAAGGAATTGATAAAAACTGTAAACAAATTATTCTCATATAGAAGAAAAACTATTCAAAACATTCTCAAACAATTTGGAAAAAATAGTGATTCAACTAAAAGACTAGATGAACTAGATGGAGATGAAATAAT
>JADFGC010000020.1:0-19377 GCA_022567895.1 Nitrososphaerota archaeon | reverse complement strand
TCGGTGTTGCTGGAAGCGATTCACACGTGATTTCAACTTTGGGAAGATGTTCGAATATTATAGAATCTGAAAATACTCTAGATGATATTTTATCTGCTATGAAGCATGAAAGAATCCAAATTCAAAATACTGGTTATGCTACTACAAAAGAAACCATTGAACATTTACGATACAAAGTTGACAATTCTAAGGAATTTATTCACGAATACATGGCACAATTTTATCCACGATCAAAAACCTATCTTTCATTATTACTGCGATTATATGAAAGAAATCCAAACAGCTATCTATGGATTTTATTTTACAAATTTGCAATTTTTGCAATGAAGAGACTTTCGAGAAAAATTAACTTTCAGAATCTTGATCCTTCATTTATGAAGGAGAGAAATCTTGGCACGTTGTTCAAGATGTCAATTTAAGATTTTTTTCAAGTAGGACAAGCTAAACTCGAGTAGCTTTTAATATGACAAACCGGACAAAAAATTAGGTGACTTGATATTTCAGAAAATGTTACAAATCTAGATTGCACTGGATTGTTTTGTCCTGAACCAGTATTCAGAACAAAAATTGCAATAGAAAAAATGCAAACAGGAGATGTAATAACAGTAAAATCTGATGATCCAGCAGCAGAAGATGACATTTCAAGATGGGTTTCACGAAATGGTCATGAACTTGTTGAAATGAAGAAACATGACAGTGTCATTGAATTTACAATTAAAAAGGTGAAATAATCACGGCTTCAATAGCCATCACCGATACAGAAATTTTAAACAAAATAGGAAATACTCCACTTGTGAAGTTAGATTCTTTATCAAAAAACAACTTGACTTATTTTGCAAAACTTGAAGGACACAATCCATTTGGTTCTGTAAAAGATAGAGCAGCATTTTGGATGATTAAAGATGGCGAAGAAAAAGGAATTTTGAAAAAAAATCACAGCATTATCATTGAACCAACATCAGGAAACACCGGAATTGCATTAACTGGAATTGGTAATCTTTTAGGATACAAAGTTGAGATTGTCATTCCAGAAAAAGTAAGTAACGAAACTAAAGATATTATTCGTTCTCTTGGAGCAAAAGTTTTTGAAACAAGTGATGATCTGTGTCCAAAAGTTGGTGCTGGAACTGATCAAAGCATTGCGTTGGCAACATCCATTGCTTCATCAAGACCCGATACTTATTACTCTCCAAATCAATATGCAAATGAAGCCAACTTTATGGGTCATTACAAAGGAACTGGTCCAGAAATTTGGAAACAAACAGAAGGCAAAGTCACTCACTTTTTTACCGGTGTTGGTACTGGGGGCATAATTACTGGAGTTGGTACATATCTAAAGGAAAAAAATTCAAATGTCAAGATTATTGGATGTCAACCACAACAAAATCATTTAATCCAGGGATGGAGAAATTTTGAAGAATCTGCTAAACCCGACTTATTCCTAAAACGTGAGAATGTTGTTGATGATTGGGTTTCAGTCACAAATGCAGAAGCGTTTGGAGTTGTAAAAGAGGTCTTTGAAAAGGATAAACTTTTGATTAGTCCATCATCTGCAGCTGTCTATGCTTGTATGAAGAAATACAAAATTGATGGACCTGCCTGTGTCGTAGGAATATTTGCAGATGATGGAAGAAAATTCAAGAGTGTATATGCTGAACAAAAAGTAATGACTGAAGAAGAATTTGATAATGATCTAAAAGAAGCAAAACACATTTCAGAAATAGCCTACATGTAGCTATTTGTTTTCAGTTAGATACTTATCAACATCTATTGCTGCCATACAACCGTAACCTGCAGCCGTAACTGCCTGTCGGTATCTATGATCATGTACATCTCCTGCAGCAAAAACTCCAGGAACACTTGTTTCAGTGTGGTTTTTCAAAACAATATATCCTTGTTCATCTAATTCCATTTGATCCTGGAATAACTTTGTGTTTGGTTCATGTCCAATTGCAACAAAAACTCCTCCTACCTCAAGTTTAGTTTTTTCATTTGATTGAATATCTTTCAAAATAACATGTTGAACCTTTTCATTTCCATTGATCTCTTCAATTTCTGAATTCCAATGAAACTGAATCTTGGGATTATTGAATGCACGTTCTTGCATAACTTTGCTTGCACGTAATTCTTTTCTCCTATGTACAATATGCACCTTAGTTGCAAATTTTGTTAGAAATGTGCTTTCTTCCATTGCGGAATCCCCACCACCTGCAACAACGAGTTCTAAGTTCCTGAAGAATGGACCATCACAGGTAGCACAATATGAAACTCCTTTACCCGCAAAGCTTTGTTCTCCTTCCAAACCTAATTTTCTAGGGTTTGCTCCAGTGCCAATTATGACTGCATCTGCTTGGTATTCAGTTGATGCAGTGGAAACCTTGAATGGTTTATTTTTAAAATCAACTTTAACAACCTCATCATCTACAATAGTTGCTCCCATTCTTTCTGTTTGCTTTCTCCAAACCATCATCAAATCAGGTCCCATAATTCCATTTTCAAAACCAGGATAGTTTTCAACATCAGTGGTATTGACTAATTGTCCACCCGGAAGGATTCCAGAAATAATCAAGGTATCATGTCTTGCTCTAGCAGAATAAATGCCAGCTGTATATCCAGCTGGGCCTGCACCAATAATTATTACACCATATTTTGTTTTAGTACCGTCAGACACAAAATCATTTTTTTGTCGAATAATTTAAGTCATTCACCAATTGTTAAGAATGTGTTGATGTTTGTCACATAACTTGCCAACTTCTAATTGAGAATAAAGTAAATCCTTTTGCCAATGTGCATTAAAAAGTCTGCAATCCTGCTTATCACAAAATGGCTCACCTGTTTGAAAATAGAATATAGCTTGCATCAGATACCCTTCAATAATTTTTGAAAGTCTCTGATCGTGATATTCTAGATAAGTTCCTTTGTATTTTTTCTTTACAGAATTAATGTTTACCCCTTTTGTGAAATTTGAAAGCAAATCAAAATAATATTCTCTAGGTTTTGCTGGCGCCTCAATAATTCCAGTCGTAGATATAATTGATGGGTTTGAACCTATTATTGCTCTTCCATGATATCTAAAATCACTTTGATCATATGTACATGTTAGTTTGTTTGTAAAAACTATATGCAATTGATCTAATGATGCTTCATTACTTGGAATCAAACTTGCAATTACTTTTTGAAATTCAAATCCATCATACAGTATAATATTTTCTGTTGTAGCTGTATCAACAATATTTGATTTTTCAAAAATTATTTCTTCTTCTGTTGGTTCATGTTTTTCAAATGGTTTTCTTGTTTTGTAAATTCTGCAGGCAGCAATTTCTTTTGCAGTTGTATCATTCGCATATTTGAAAATATTTTTTCTAACTTGAACCGTCACAGAAAAAGTATTTTTTAAAAAATCGGATAATCTTGAAATGTCTATTTCAGGAACAGAAGGTTCGTTGTAAAGGTAAATCGTTGAAATTTTCAATAAAATGTATTAGATAAAGTGAGTTATCTGCCTAACTCTTTAATTTTTGATGCAGTAATTTCGGCTGCTTTCTTACCAGAAAATAGCATAGAGCCAAAAGTTGGTCCCATTCGTGCAAGTCCATGGGTTTCTGTGACGGACATTCCAGCAATTATCAGCCCTGGGAAAACTTCTCCTGTTTTTTCAACTACTTGATCTTCTCCTTCAATAACATCCATTGGATTCATTCCTTTCCATTTCACCAAACCTCTATCAACAAGTCGTTTTACTGCAACAGAATCATGTCCTGATGAATCAATTACAATTTTAGCTTCTAATGCAATAGGATCAACACATGTAATATTTCTTGGCAATGCAGATACTGGCATCCAGTTAACAACAACTCCTGAAACTCTGCCATTTTTCAAAACCAAATCATCAAATTTTGTAAGATTTAGAAATTTAACTCCTGCATCACAGGCTCCTGCAATTAGTTTTGATACTGCATGTGGTCCAGGAGTGAGATACAAACCATCCATTACTTTTTTGTATGGTATACCTAATTCATCCCAAATTTTTTGTGCTGGCTCTCTAACAGTAACTGGATTCATCATGTAACCGCCTAACCAGTATCCTCCACCTAGGTAGTTGTTTTGCTCAATTACTAAAACTTTGAAACCCATACTTGCTAACTCTCTGCTGGCAGTTAATCCTGCAGGCCCTGCACCAATAACAATCACATCAGAATTTGCTCTATCAACTAATACTGAATGGAATTCATTAGCAATAGCTATAGTAATATCAACTTCTTTAACATCGGCAAAAATTTTTGAAGATTCCGCGTTTACTGATTCTTGCACGAAAACAATCCAACTTGGAACCCATTAATAGTTTCCCAAAAAATTGGCTTTTCATTTAATTAGGTGATACTAATTTTTCATTCTAAAATTTTAGAAATTAATCGTTGAGTAAATTATGGCAAGTTACGACCTAAAAACTAAGTCTGACGGTTAAAATTCCTAGTTTCAAAAATTTATATCCAAATTAGAAGGAATTGTCATAGTATTGACTACTAATATGAAACAAGCACGTCCTGATTCCAAGACATCCAGTGTTAACTGGGCAAAAATTGAAGAAGCTGAAAATTTTGCAAAGACAGTGAAGCTTTTCCGTCAAGGAAAGTACGATAAAGATAGTTTTAGACGATTTAGATTACAACACGGCGCATACGGCACAAGAATGACCAGCGATTATGCAATGGTTAGAATTAAAATCCCTGCAGGTAAGATTTATCCAAACCAATTTGAAAAAATAGCGCAACTAAGTGAAGCATTTTCAATTGGAAGTGCACACGTATCTACCAGAGAAAACATTCAGTTGCATTGGATAGTTTTAGAAGACGTCTCTGAAGTTATGCGAGGCTTGGCAGAAGTTGGATTGACTACAAGAGAAGCATGTGGAAATACAGTCAGAAATGTTATGTGTAGTCCTCTTTCAGGAGTTTGTGAAGAAGAAAAATTTGATGCAACACCATATGCAATTGCTACTGCGCAATTTCTATTAAGAAATCCATTGAATCAGAACTTGCCTAGAAAATTCAAATTCAATTTTACCTGTTGTGAAAAACACGGCATGGTACGTATGACTGATGTCGGTTTATTGCCACAAATAAAAGAAATTGATGGAAAAGGACAACGAGGTTTCAAAGTTTTCTTAGGTGGTGGTCTTGGTAACAAATCATATGTTGGATACCAATTAGAAGAATTTACTCCGGAAGAAGATCTTTTATATACATCAATTGCAGTTTTGCGTATTTTCGATAGAATGGGCGAGAGAAAAAACATGGCAAGAAACAGAATGCGTTATTTAGTTAATGAATTAGGCTGGGAAAAATTCCAAAACTTGGTATTAAAAGAAAGAGCTATTGTACGAGCTACTCAATCGGTAATTGTAAAACTAGATCTTGATCAAACTCCTGAAGAAATTAAAAAACCAATAAGAATTTCTGAAAGCAGCGGAAGCTCAAGCCCTGATGGATATTCTAGATGGTACAAAACAAACACCTTCAAACAAAAACAAGATGGATATCGTTCTGTGTTTATTGCCTTAGAAGCAGGCGACATTACTGCAAACCAATTAAGAGAAATTGCAAATATTTGTAGAGAGTTTTCATCTGAAGGACTAGGAAGGACTGGATTTAATCAGGATATCGTGTTTAGATGGGTACATGACGATGATTTACCTTCCATGTATGCGAAATTGTTAGAAGTTGGACTAGCAAAAACAGGCGCACTTACTATGGCCTCACCAATTGGATGTTCTGGAACAACATCTTGTAATCTTGCATTAACAAACTCTCACAGATTGGCAAAAGAAATCCAAAGAAAATTCCTTGAATTAAAGTTGGATGAAGATGATGATCTGAAAGATTCTTCTGTCAAAATTAGTGGATGTCCTAACTCTTGTGGGCAGCATAATATAGCAACTATAGGATTCTATGGTGGTGGCAGCAGAGTCGGCAAAGACATGTATCCAACCTATCAAATGTCGTTAGGAGGACGATCAGATGGAGACACCATGTTAGGTGTCAATTGTCTGAGAATTCCTGCAAAAAGAGTAATTCCAGTAATTTTGAAAATTATAGAATTATTCAAACAAAATAAGAAAAATAACGATACATTAGCAACATGGATTCATAAAATTGTAAATGGTAATGAAGATTCTCAAATAAAATCAGTAGATGATTTTAAGAAAATTTTATCCCCCCTTGTTGTGCCGCCAACGAAAGAAGAAGATAGTGACTTTTACGCCGATTATGGTTCTGATGGAAGTTACCACACAAAAACAGGAAGGGGTGAATGTGCAGCTTGAGTGAAGAAAAAACAGTTCGTGCAACAACTGACGTAGATACTCTGAGATCTGAAATTAGAGATAAGAGCGTTAGAGTAATTGATGTCAGAAAAGAAGAAGAATACAAACAAAACCATATTCCAAATTCAGTAAACCTCCCTTTAGCTAATTTACTCTCTGATGATAAACCTGATTGGGCCGCAAAGCTTTTTTCATCACTTGGAATAGATGATGAAACCCCTGTCGTCGTATATGATGATACATTTGGTGCTCTGGCATCAAGAATTGCATGGACTTTGGAATATTTGGGACATAGCGATGTTTCATTACTTGATGTAACGTATGGACAATGGAAATCACTGGGATTAGAAAATGACAATAAAATCCCATCTGTTGATTCTAAAACTCACTCTGTAAATTTACAACCACAAATTTTAGCAACAGCTGATTATTTGGAAAAAGCCAAAGAAAAGGAGGGAGTCACTCTTCTAGATAATCGAGAACGATTAAATTTCTTGGAGCAACATATTCCAGGAGCAATAAACATTCCATATAGAACATTAGCTTCTCCTGAAAAAATTCTAAGACCAAAAGATGAAATGAAAAGACTTCTAGATAACAGGGGAATCAAACCAGACTCTGAAATCATAACTTATTGTGGAAGTGTTGGAACACTATCTGGTTTAGCTTACTATGCATTGAAATCAGTTAATCTTCCAAATGTGAAATTGTATGTTAGGTCATTTAAAGAATGGAAAAATCTTAACAAACCTACATCAAAACAAGAAGATGCAGACTATTGGGACCTTTCAGCAGAATAATCTAACTTGGTGTTATTTCACTTCGTAGTTGTTTTGTAACAGTTACTTCAATATTATCAAAGACATTAAGCATTTTTTGTTTATTGTCTTGAAGATAAAACAATCCTCTATCCTTTAATCTAATCTTCCATAATCTTATTTCTCTATGTTCTTCGAAAAATTGCTCAATCATTTCTTGTCCATATTTTGTAGGATCAATTAACGGTTCAAAATTCTCAATTGTTTTTTCAACATCTTCTTCTTCTATGGAAGATTTTACAGCTTGAATTGCATGACTAAGCTGTTTTAGATTTTTAACAACTCCAGGAAGTTTTTTCATTTTAATTCCGAGTAAACTTTTCTGTTCTGTTCCAACTTTATCAGCTAATTCTTGAACAAGATCATAAATTGGAATCCTATGAAAGCCTTCTCTTTTTTCATTTTTTACAATTAATCCTTTTTCTGATAATTTTCGTAAAGCATCTTCTGTATCAGATTTATCCAGAAATGTTGTCCACACTATAGCTCCAATTGTGTGATAACCTTGTCTAATTGATTCTAAAACAACAACTTCGATAATTCTTTTAAAACCTTCTTCAATTCTAAGATTTACAAAGTCTCTATCTTTGACTGCTTTTCTTGCATTTTTAACATCAATTTCAATTGAGCGCTTTAGTGCTTCAATCGATTCTGGGATTTGATTTAACAAAGAAAGAAAACATGCTTTGTTATACCAAGCCATACCATATGTTGGATCAGACTCTATTGCTTTTTCAACACCATCAAGAGCTTTGGAATAATTTTTTTGTTCATAATGAACTAGTGCTTTAAGATTCCATGCTTCAGCATTTGTTACATCAATATCTAAAATTTTATCATAAACTTTGAGTGCTTCGGCATGATCATCTAGATGAAATAGCGCATAGCCAAGTTTCAAAAGAGTTTCTACATTATTTGGGTCAATTCTTAAGGCTTGCTCAAAAACAATAGCCGCATCGTCAAGTTTTTCATCGGCCATCAAATTGATGCCTTGTTTGAAAAGCTTTTTTCTATTGTAATCAGCATCTGTTAGGCTAGTTTCTTTTTTCACTCTAGGCTGTTTTTCAATTTTTTCTGGCTTTGTCTTCTTAGAAAAGAGCTTTTTCATACAGTTCAACTTAGAGATTTTTTATAGATAAATACTATTCCTAAATTTTTTAACTTGGCTTCAGGCTCTAGGCAGGTTGAAAATACAGAAATACTGCATAAATACATCATCGATAATGGCTAGCTCTCGAAGATTAGACGTCCAAGGCTCAGCTCCTTTTAAACAATCTGGAGTGTATGAGGTACAAATTTCAATTTGTGAAAAATTCCCGTCAGAAGCAAGCATTACTTCAAAATCATTTGATAAAATTTGGTCTGCGAATTTTCATTTAAGAATTAAAGATGGTCAATTTTCTGAATCACTTGGTAGTGATAGTAATCCAATTCCTGATTCTGTTTTTGATTTAGACACAGTTTGGATTGTTGTAATGGACCAATTCTCAACAATGAATTCTGTTTTTGATGTTAAAGTTTCTGAAAAACCTTCAACGAGAAAAACTGTAACGCCAACAAAAACAACTCGTCAAACAATTTCAAAGGAACCAAAAGGTGAAAGTGGTGCTAGAGGCACTTCTGGTGATGTAGGTGAAAGAGGATTTCCTGGTTCACTCGGTGAAAGAGGAGAACGTGGATCAACTGGTCCAAAAGGTGACAAAGGTCCACAAGGTCCTGCTGGTGACAAAGGTCCACCAGGTGATAAAGGACCAGAAGGTGACAAAGGAATTACTGGTGATAAAGGTGACAAAGGAGAAAAAGGTCCAGCTGGTATAACTGGAGAAAAAGGTGATAAAGGTTCTACGGGTCTAATGGGTGACAAAGGTGACAAAGGTACACCAGGTACTATTGGTCCGTCAGGTGAAAAAGGTCCAAAAGGTCCACCAGGTGATAAAGGATTAACAGGTGAACGTGGTTCGCCAGGTTCTAAAGGTGAGACTGGTCCAGGGGGTATTCCGGGAGAAAAAGGAGTAGCAGGTCCAGCAGGTGCATTAGGGCCAAAAGGTCCGGAGGGTGAGGCAGGTGTCCCCGGGGATAAGGGCACGCAAGGTCCACAAGGTCAACCGGGTGCAAAGGGATTAACTGGTGTTCCAGGAGCTCAAGGTGATACAGGACCAAAAGGTACACAAGGTGCAACAGGAGAAAAAGGATTAACCGGTTCACCAGGTGGTGCAGGGGATAAGGGCCCGCTAGGTGCACAAGGTCCACAAGGTGAACGTGGTCCTCTGGGAGCACCAGGTGACAAAGGTCCACAAGGTCCACAAGGAGTACAAGGTCCACAAGGTGAACGTGGTCCATTAGGACCAGATGGTCCAGGAGGAGAAGCCGGTCCTAGAGGTCCACAGGGGTCAGTAGGAACACAAGGTCCAAAAGGTCCACCAGGTCCGCCAGGAGAAAGAGGTGGGGGAGAAGGAGCTTTATCTGAGCAACAAAAAGTTTTACTTAAAGAACTTTTAGAACTATTAGTTGAGAAAAACGTGATCGGCACTGAAGAGCAAATCAAGTTGATGAGCTATCTATACTAGGTGTTCATAATGAGTGAAAAAAATGACAAAATTGAATTCAAGATGTTAGATTACAAAAGACTCGAAAATGATTTTGTTTCTTTTGAATTAGAAGATGGATCTATTGTCAAAGTTAAAATTGATTTAGATAGAGTTGGCAAAGCTGTGAATTTTAAAAACAGAGATGGTACTCCACGTTATACAATCAACACATCAGTAAAAATTTCAATCATTCCATCTGATAGAAAATTTTCTGTTGAAAAATCATCAGTAAAATCAAAAAATTCATCACCACCTGATCAAATGTTCAGTTAATTTTTAAAAATTAATTTAGAAAAAGGAATACAAATC
Source organism: Nitrososphaerota archaeon (assembly GCA_022567895.1). Taxonomy (GTDB): domain Archaea; phylum Thermoproteota; class Nitrososphaeria; order Nitrososphaerales; family Nitrosopumilaceae; genus DRGT01. The sequence goes on along the minus strand of JADFGC010000020.1, from coordinate 9,340 downwards.
GCCAATCGTGTTGACGATTGTAAATTTTTGATGAATCTATCGTCTTCTCTTGCGTTTAGCTCCGCCTTTCTTTTTTCCGCCGGATTTTCTTCTTTTTCCGCCAGTTTTTCGTTTAGCAGCAGCTTTTCTTCTTGCAGCCATTGCAAAACCGTAATTTTCATTGTTTTTCTATGGTTAAACTGAACAAAATTACACAAAGTGATAATAATTTATCAACGACTTTTTTTTCAAAATTTAAAATTTGGATCGAAAATACTATCAATACACACTTTCAGCTGATGGTCTTCTACCTTGCAACCATGTTTTATTTCCACAAACAGTGCATTTGTATTGTCTTCTACGCTTGTAAGTTGGTATTTCTGGAAGAAAGACTATTTCTTGTTTTGTTTTTGTCATGCAGAATTTGCACCATCTAAATTCAAAATCTTGATCCATATTACTTCAAAACGTTTCTTAAACAAAAATTTTTGTTAAACTCCACGAGATTTTATTATTGTTAATACATCTTCATCTTGTAAAACATGATTTATACCAACTCGCTGTCCGCCAAATTTGACACTGTTTCCCCAAACCATTGCATATCGAAATTCCTTTCTCATTCTTCTATGCAATTTATCACAAATATCTCCAATTGTTGAATCAACTCTGGCAATTAATGGCTCTTTGTAATCAGTTTCTCCGCCCTTTGGTCTCATGTAAATTCTCATAAATTTGAGATTGTCGTAAATTTTATCCTTTAATTCATCAACATTAATTCCAGAATCAGCTGACACTTCGATAAATTCAGATTTTATTTTTGTTCCTAGTTGTTTGAGAAATTTCTTATCAACTAAATCAATTTTGTTAATTATTGTAAGTGAATCTGCATAGCTCTTGTTGCCTGAAACATAATCAATTAATTGTTCATCTGTGAGATCCTCTCGAATTACGACTCTGGCATTGTTTATTCCATAAACTCGTAGAATGTCTTTAAGTAATTTTTCACTCATTTTTGTTAGTTTTACCTGTTGGGCAACTGCTATGCCTCCAGTAGTTGTCTTCTCAATCACGATATTGGGGGGTTTCTGATTGAGCCTGATTCCAATATTTGCAAGTTCATTTACAAGTACATCTTCGTGATATGGCTGAAACACATCCAGCATCAAAAGTACCAAATCAGCATTTCTTGCAACAGCCAAAATTCTTTTTCCAAGACCCTTTCCAGCTGATGCACCCTTGATAATTCCTGGTAGGTCCAAAAGCTGAATCCTTGCACCTCTGTATTCCATCATCCCTGGAACAACTGTTACTGTAGTAAATTGATATGCGGCAACAGTCGATTTTGCTCCAGTTAATTTGTTAAGCAATGTAGATTTTCCAACACTTGGAAAACCAATGAACACAACTGTTGCATCACCACTTCGTTTTACATCAAAACCATCTGTCTTTGCGCCTTTCTTTGATTTTTTTTCTTCTTGATCTCGTTTTAGCTTTGCAATTTTTGCTCGAAGTAAACCCAAATGGTGTTCTGTAGATTTATTGATCTTGGTTTTTGCCATCTCGTCTTGAATTGCTTTTATTTTTTCAGGAATTCCCAACTAGTTCACCTCATGTTTTAATTTTTCAAATAAAATCTTATCATCTTTTTTGATCATTTCAATTCTAGTAATAGGTATTGTTTCAAAATTATTAGATTCAACAATAAAATCTGGTAATGTTACTTCTCTTATTATATCAAAGTCTCTGAAAAATACTTTGTAAGTATTTGGATCATCAGCAAATCTTGCTTTACTAAAGATTTCTTCTATCTTTCCTTTTTTTACCATAAAAATTATGCAATTCATTGCCCTAATCTACCTTTTTTATTTTAATTTAGTAGCAATTATTATCTGGCTTTTGATAGAAAAACTATGAAACAAAAAACATTTGCAGTCGATATTGATGGAACAATTACTGAAAATGGGGGAGGAAGAATTCATCTTGATGCATTATCCGCCTTGAGACATTTAAAAAATATTGGCCACAATGTAATTTTCGTTTCTGGAAGATCTTCGGTTGAAGGATATCTTCTTTCAATATTTGGAGGAACAACAAATATTGCAGTAGGGGAAAACGGTGGGTGTATTACATTTGGCCCAAATGAGCACAAATTATTAGGAAATAAGGACGAATGCCTTCATGCATTTGAAATTCTCAAGTCGAAAATTGATAATCTAAAAGAAAAACCAGTATTTCCTAGATTGACTGAGGTTGTTTTAGAAAGAACTTTTGATATTGAAATTGCAAAAAAAATTGTATTAAAAAATAATCTTAATGTAGAATTGTCAGATAGCCAATACGCATTTCATATTAACTCCAGTGGCATAAACAAGGGTCGTGGGTTTGAGGAAGTAATGAAAATGTTGTCGGTAACCAAAGATGATGTGATCGCAATAGGTGATAGTGAAACTGATGTTCCATTATTTAAGATCGCAAAAACTAGTGTGGCTTTAGGAAATGCCTTTGAATCCGTCCAGTCACAAGCAACTTTTAGCGTTTCAGCAAAGTCAGGTGATGGCTTACTTGAAGCACTTGATAAACTTGCTCCAAAACTATCAGAGGTCTAGCATTGACATTTCAAATTTTACTAGATGAAATAAAATCAAATGTAAACCAAAGTTTGCAAGAGCTTGATTATCCCACTGTTTCGTTCTCAGTAGAGCCTGCAAAGAAAGGATTTGGTGATGTAACATCTAATGTTTGTTTTTTGCTTGCCAAAGATCTAAAGAAAAAACCAAATGAAATTGCACAAAAAATTTCTGAAAATTATCAAAAACACCTTAGTGATCTTGTATCCAAAGTAGAGGCACACCCATCAGGATATCTAAACTTTTTTGCAAATATGAACAAACTCAACGAATTGGTAATAAAAAGTTCAATCAAAGATGATTTTGGTTTTGTTGACATTGGAAAAAAATCAAGGATTGTTGTAGAACATACCAGTGTTAATCCTAACAAGGCATTACACATTGGCCATGTTCGAAATATCATAATTGGTGATACTCTTGCACGAATATTAGAAAAAGCAAATTTTGACGTAAAAATTTTGAATTATATTGATGACTCTGGTCTTCAGGTAGCAGATATTATTGTGGGATTCAAGCATCTAGGATTCTCAGAAACTCCTCCATCAGGTCAGAAGTTTGATCATTATTGTGGCGATGAGGTTTATGTAAAAACCTCTGAAAAGTATGAAACTGAGCCTAATCTTCAAGAGACGCGAAAGAAAATTCTTGAAGATATAGAAAATCCTGAATCAGAAATTTCTAAATTTGCAAATTCAATCACAAAAAAAGTCCTTGCATGCCAGCTCGAAACTTGTTGGAATCTTGATGTAACATATGATTGCCTAAATTTTGAATCAGAAATAATTCATTCAGGATTATGGGAAAAAATCTTTGAAAAATTAAAGGAAATGAAAATTTTAGAATTTGAAAAAGAAGGAAAAAACAAAGACTGTTGGGTAATTAGAGGTAAAGGAAAAGAAGAAGACAAGGTTGTTGTTAGAAGCAATGGAACAGCAACTTACATTGCAAAAGACATTACCTATGCTGCCTTCAAATTAGGATTGTTAGATGATCCATTTAATTACAAAAAATATGAACAAAATCAACCAAACAGAACTTTGTGGCAAACAACTTTGGAGAAAACCTCCGAACCAAAACAAAACTTTGTGGCAAACAAGGTAATCACGGTAATTGATTCCAGACAGTCAAGACTCCAAAAAATTGTCACAGAAATAATGTCAGAATTTACTTCAAATCCTGAATCGTATGTTCATTTGGCGTATGAATCAGTTACTTTAAGCTCAGACACTGCAAAACAATTAGGAATGGACACTGGTGGAAAGCAAGCCCAGATGTCTGGTAGAAAAGGGTTGTATGTTAATGCAGACTCTGTCTATGACATGTTAAAAACAAAAACCATTCAAGAAACTAAAAAACGGAATTTGGAAATGAAAGATGATGAAGTTCAATTGATAGCTCATCAAGTTGCAGTTGGAACATTACGTTATGAGATGATAAAACCTGATTTAGACAAAATCATAACTTTTGATCTCATAAAATCACTTAGTCTTGAAGGAGACACTGCTCCATACATTCAGTATACCTATGCACGAGCTGCTAGAATTTTAGAAAAGGCTGGATTTTCCCCAAACTTTGATTCCTCATTTGACTTACTAAACAATGAATTTGAAGCTGGATTAATCAAAACAATAGGACTATTTGATATTCAGGTTAAAGATACAGCAAACAATCTGTCTCCAAAAGTAATAGCGAAATATTGCTACAATTTGGCCGTATCATTTAATGCGTTTTACGAACATGTAAGGGTCCTTGATTCTGGTGATGAACCTCTTGTTAATGCTAGATTGTGTTTGGTTTCTTCATTCAAATCTACACTTGGGAAAGCGTTGAATCTTTTAGGAATTCCATCACCAGAACGTATGTAGTTCAAAAGTAGACTTTTATCTACAACAATTTATGCACCCACCGTGAGTAAAGTAAAAACAAATTCGTACGTTCTATTCTACTATAACAGTTCAAAGAAATGGCTTCAAAAAATTTCAAAAAACGAAACACTTCATACACATATTGGAATGATTAGACATTCTGATGCAATTGGAAAAGAATTTGGCTCTAGAATTATTACAAACAAAAACAAGTACGTCTATGTATTAGAGCCAACCACATTTGATTTCATTTCAAAAATTCAACATGGAACTCAGATTGTATATCCAAAAGATCTTGGTTACATTGTAGCTAGAGCTGGAATTCAAAGTGGACAAAAAATTGTTGAAATAGGTACTGGTAGTGCTTCACTGACCACATTTGTTGCAAGTATTGTTAAACCAAAAGGACATGTTTACACTTTTGATGTTAATCCAGATTTTATGAAAATCGCAGAAAAAAATATCAAAAAAGTTGGAATGGAAAAGCACATAACAATGAAAAAAATGGATCTTAAAACTGCAAAAAAAATTCCAATTAAAGATGTTGATATAGTAATTGTAGACTTGGGAGATCCTTGGACAGTTGTATCGCAAGCAAGAAAGATGCTCAAAGGCAGCGGAACTATCGTATCAATATGTCCAACAATGAATCAATTAGAAAAACTTGCTACTTCACTTGTACAAAATGAATTCACAGATATAGAGTGTACTGAAAATATTTTGAGAACAATTGATGCAAGAGAAGGAAAAACAAGACATTCATTTCAAGGTATAGGACACACAACTTACCTGTGTTTTGCAAGAAAAGCATTTTTTGATAGAAAACCTGCAACTCGAAAGAAAAAATCCATAGCTAAAGCATAACAACAAACAAGATTTATTCATCCGCATTTGAAGCATAAACTATGGTCACAAAAACACTTCAGACCACAATTGTAAAAAAATTCATTCCTGCTAGAAAAGCAAATTCTCGTAAAGGTGAAAATGGCACAGTTTTGGTAGTGGGAGGAAGTTACATCTATCATGGAGCTCCAATTCTCTCCTCATTAGCTGCTTTGAGGGCTGGAACCGACCTTGTGTATACTTCTGTTCCAAAAATTAATGCTCAATCCACAAGAGCAATATCCCCTAATCTTATTGTAATTCCATTAGTTGATCAAAAACTAACTCGTGGGGCTGTCAGAAAATTACTCGGAGCAATTCCAAAAAATCTAGATTCTGCTACCATTGGAATGGGTTTAGCCATTGCTGAAAAAACTTCATTAAATATACTTGTAGAGTCTTTGATCAAAAATGACGTTCGTGTATCTCTAGATGCAAGTGCACTTGTATCTGACATTTTGCCAGTTATTTCAAACAAAAATGCAGTTGTTACTCCACATGCTGGTGAATTTAAAAGATTATTTGGAATTTCTCCACCTGAAAATCAAAAACAAAGAATTTCAATGGTTGAAAAGTTTGCTAGAAAACATGGCATTACTATTCTACTAAAAGGACAAACTGACGTTGTGTCTGATGGCAAAACAACCTATCTTAACCCGAAAAAAATTCCAGCAATGACAGTTGGTGGGACAGGAGACGTTTTGTCTGGATTAGTCGCTGGCATATTATCAAAAAACAGAAATGCCTTAGAATCTGCAGCTGCTGCCACATACATTAATGGTTTGGCAGGAAAATTAGTTCAAAAGAAGTTGGGATTACACATGACATCAATGGATCTCATTGATGCAATTCCTCAAGTCATGAAACCATTTGATAAAATAAAATGAAAAAAATTCTATCACACGTAGATTCGAATATGAGTAATTTAGTGTCTAGTCTTCAGACACTGATTAGACAACCTAGCGTTTCTGCAAAAAATGAAGGAATTGAAGAATGTGCTAATCTTGTAAAGAAAATGCTTCAAAAAGCTGGAATCAAATCTCAAGTTTTGCGTTTAGGAAAAAATATCCCTCCGGTAGTCTATGGCGAATTAAAATCTAAAAAAAACCCAAACAAGACATTACTGTTTTACAATCATTATGATGTGCAACCAGCAGAGCCATTTGATTTATGGGATTATCCTCCATTTAGCGCCAAAATCAAAGGGAATAAAATATTCGGTAGGGGCTCAGCAGATGATAAAGGCGAATTAATCACTAGAATAAAGGCTGTTGAGGCACATCTGAAGGTAAACGGAGATGTTCCTTGTAACATCAAATTCGTAATAGAAGGTGAAGAGGAAGTAGGGAGCCCACACATTAACCCATATCTAAAAAAATTCAAAAAGAAATTTTCATGCGATGGTGTGATTTGGGAATTTGGTTATGTTGATTCAAAAAATCGTCCAATTGTAGGACTAGGAATGAAAGGATTACTATTTGTAGAATTAATTGCAAAAGAATCTATAAGAGACGCACATTCTAGTCTTGCTGTTTTAATTAAAAATCCTGCATGGAAACTAGTTGAAGCTGTAAAAACACTTAGGGATTCAAATGGGAAAATTTTGATTAAAGACTGGTACAAAGAAGTAAAACCATTAACAAAAACCGATTTGAAAATAATTAAACGTGAACCATTTGATGATTCTGATTTTAAAAAAGAATTTGGAATAAAATCATTCGTTGGAAACAAAAAAGGAATGGAGGCAAAAAAAGCACTTGTGGCTGGACCAACATGTAACATCGCAGGTTTTGTTTCAGGATATACTGGTGAGGGTGCAAAGACTGTATTGCCAGGAAGTGCATTAGTAAAGATTGATTTCAGACTGGTTCCAGAAATGGTTCCTACAAAACAACTTCAACGATTAAAAAACCATCTTAAGGCAAAAGGTTTCGGTGATTTGAAAGTCAAAGTGTATCATGGAGAAGCAGCTGCTCGAACTAACCCTTCACATCCATTTGTAAAACAAGTAAAACAAGCAGCTGATGAGTCATATGGAAAATCCATCATCAATGTTTCAAACGCGGGAACAGGACCAATGCATTCCTTTATGAAAATTCTTGGTGCACCTTGTATCTCTATTGGAAGCACATACATGTTTGCAAGAATCCATTCACCAAATGAATTTGCAAGGATCGATCTATTGAATAAAACCACAAAATGTGTTTGCCTCATAATGGACAAATTTGGAAAAAACTAGCCTCTGATTCCGGAGAAAGGCCTTTATTGTGCTCTGAAACCATTTGAAATATGTCATACATGTACATGCCAGGCGCAACAGCTGTGGGCATAACATATGATGGTGGCGTGGTTTTTGCTAGCGAAAAAAGAATCGCTTATGGTAACTTTTTGGTCAGCAAATCCACGAAAAAGACCTTTCAATTGACTCCTAAGGTTGGGGCTGCCTGTGCAGGATTAGTTGCAGATATGCAAATTCTCTCATTACAAATTTCAGCTCTTGCAAAAATTAGAAAAATGGAGATAAAAAGAGAGATTCCACCAAACACAATAGCAAAGATGATGTCAAACATGATGTATGAAAGACGATTCTTCCCATTGCTTACTCAAGTAATAGTTGGAGGAGTTGTTGGCAAACCAGTAATTTACACATTAGACCCATTGGGTTCGGTTCTTCCAGACGATTATGCGGCAGTTGGAACAGGAGCTGAAACGGCACTTGGAGTACTTGATCCGCAATTCAAAGAAAACATGACAGAAAAAGATGCAATTGAATTGGCAAAAAAGGCTGTAAAATCAGCAACACTGAGAGACACTTTTAGTGGTGATGGAATTGATATTCTTGTCATAAACAGCGAAGGATCTAAAGAGTTTTCAGAGAAACTAAACTAATCTGAAATAGTTTTTCCAACTTCCCAAAATTTATCAGAAATATAATGCAAATTTTTTACAACTTCACCTTTTTCCATTGATTCTAATTCTGTACTTGGCACCATTGCTTTTCCAACAGCAAGAAACTTGTGTTGTGATTCTTCAATAACACAAACTATTTGATCCTTTTCAAATTCTGAATAACTTCTAATTCCAGGTCGCATGACATTTGCACCATTGCACATAAACTTGACAGCTCCCATGTCTACCATCACATGTGGAAATTTTTCTAAAAGTTCTTTTTGTGAAAGAAATGGAAGATGTACTTCACCAATTTTTAGAATCATGATATCTTTTGCAGTAATTATCTGTGTATCATCTGCAATGTAATGGATTCTAAGGTTCTTTATTTTTGGAATATCTATTTTCCATTGAATGGCAATATCTTTTAGCAACTCATTTGTTTCGCTTTTAGAAATTAGATTTGACTTCAAGTTCTAGAAATCTCTTTTCTAATATCTAATAAATCACGTAAGATAGAGCTAGCGGTTTCTATACCTCCTGCCCCGCGACCAATTATGGTCTGAGTTCCAGAATGCTCTGAAGTAAATGCAATGGCGTTAAGTGTTCCATTTACACAAAGAGGATCATCTAGTGAGACCTCTCGTGGACTAACCTTTAGGTCCTTGTTGCAAGAGGCAATTAGTTTTACAGCACACTTGTTTTTGGAAGCCTTTTGAATATCTGAACTTGAAACTTTACGAATTCCTGTACATTTGATATCTGGAAGAGTAACTTTCATGTCCATGACCCAATTTGCAAGGATTACAAGCTTGGCAGCTGCATCTAGACCATCCAAATCAAGTGATTCGTCTGCTTCTACGTAGCCTTTTGATTTAGCATCCTTTAGCGCTGTATCAAAAGACATGCCATTCGCCATATTTGTTAGAATGTAATTTGTTGTACCATTTAGTATTCCTGCAAATGAGGTAATTCTTTCTCCGCGTAAACTATTTTTTCCATAATCCAAAATTGGTGTACCGCCTCCTACGGTTCCACTAAATCTAAGCAAAACATGATTGTAATTTGCAAGCTCCATCAAAGATGGAAATGCAAGAG
>JADFGC010000069.1:0-5175 GCA_022567895.1 Nitrososphaerota archaeon | reverse complement strand
AAGGATTACACCATCTTCAACGTGTGAAAAAACTGTTGCATTACCACCTGCAGATTTTACTATTTTTCCACCATCTCCAAAGTGTTTTTCAACATTACAAACAATTGTTCCGTCGGGAATATTCTGAATGCTAATAATATTACCACTTTTAATTTCGGATTTTAATCCAAATTGAATTTTTGAGCCAACCTTTGTACCAAGTACTGCTGGGATGAATGATATTGGACCGGCCTCAAATCTTACTTTAGCCAAAGGAGCATCTCTTCCTCTTTCATGAACAAGATCGATAATTGTTCCCTCATGTTGTTCGGATAATGAAAAGTCCGGGTATTTTGCTTGATTTAATTTTCCAGTAGTTGCAGCTCTGAACTGCATTCCTCCACGGCCCCGTCTTCTAACTAAAGGTCTTTTACCCATTTTGATCGAATTTTTTTCATTACCGATTTTAAGCTTGTGATTAATTGAATAGTATGTTCGAAATTGGAACACCAAAGATATAAAAAATAGGCATAGAGAGTTTTTGTTATGAGTCAAAATGGGTTGTCCCTAAAAGTGTTGGAAGCATATACAAGAGATGTAGGCAGAGGTGTTGCTCGAATAGATTATGATTCAATGGATACTCTAAATGCATCAACTGGAGACGTCATTGAGATTAAAGGTAAAAGAAGAACGGTTGCAAAGTGTCTCCCATTATATCCATCAGATGAAGGAAAAGGAATCATAAGAATTGACGGACTTGGTAGAAATAACTCCGGAATTGCAATTGGGGATGCCATTACTGTTAGAAAAATCAAAGCTGTTGCTGCTGAGAAAATTGTTGTAGCACCACTAGAAGCAATTCCTCCAATTGATGAAAGATATCTGGCTGATGCTTTAGAAAGTGTTCCGTTGATTAAAGGTGATAATGTTATGGTTCCATATTTTGGTGGACGTTTAACTTTTCAAGTAATTGGTGTTACGCCAACATCTGATGCAGTACTTGTTACACAGAAAACTGTTTTTCATATTGCAGAAAAAGGAGAAACATTACGTGGTGTTCCGCAAGTAACATACGAAGACATTGGTGGATTAACTGATGAAATTAAAAAAGTTAGAGAAATGATCGAGTTACCATTACGACATCCTGAAATTTTTGAAAAATTAGGAATTGAAGCGCCAAAAGGTGTACTTCTTTATGGTCCTCCAGGTACAGGTAAGACACTATTAGCAAAAGCTGTTGCAAATGAAAGCAATGCTCACTTTATCAGTATATCTGGTCCAGAGATTATGAGCAAGTTCTATGGTGAAAGTGAGGCAAGATTAAGAGAAATTTTCAAAGAGGCAAGAGAAAAGTCTCCATCAATAATCTTCATTGATGAAATTGATTCTATTGCGCCAAAAAGAGAAGAAGTTACTGGTGAAGTTGAACGAAGAGTTGTTTCTCAGATGTTATCTTTAATGGACGGACTAGAAGCAAGAGGAAAAGTTATTGTTATTTCTGCTACAAATAGACCAAATGCAATTGATCCTGCACTTAGAAGACCAGGTCGTTTTGACAGAGAAATTGAAATCAAAGTTCCAGACAAAAAAGGAAGAGGCGACATTCTAGCAATTCACTCTAGAAACATGCCATTAACAGATGATGTTGATATGACGAAAATGGCTGCTGTTAGTCATGGCTTTGTTGGTGCTGATTTGGAATATTTGTGTAAAGAAGCTGCAATGAAATGTTTACGAAGATTATTGCCAGAGATTAACTTAGAGGATGAAAAATTATCTCCAGAAACTCTAGACAAACTTATTGTCAACGGAGACGATTTCCAAAAAGCGTTAGTCGAAGTAATACCATCAGGAATGAGAGAAGTTTTCATAGAAAATCCTGATGTAAAATGGGACGAAATTGGTGGATTAGCCGATGTAAAACGTGAGCTTCAAGAAGCAGTAGAATGGCCTATGAAATATCCCGGATTATATGACAAGTTAGGACATAAAATGCCTCGTGGAATTTTGTTGCATGGGCCAACTGGTACAGGTAAAACACTCTTAGCAAAAGCTGTTGCAACTGAAAGTGAAGCGAACTTTGTGTCAGTAAGAGGACCTGAATTGTTATCAAAATGGGTTGGTGAATCAGAAAGGGGAATTAGAGAAATTTTCAGAAGAGCAAGGCAAGCTGCTCCTTGTGTAATATTCTTTGATGAAATTGATTCTATAGCACCAATCAGAGGAGTGGGTGGTGAAACTGCAGTAACTGAAAGAGTAGTTAGTCAGCTTCTAACTGAATTAGATGGTATGGAGAATATGCACGGCGTAGTGGTTCTTGCTGCAACTAACAGATCTGATATGGTTGATCCAGCATTACTACGACCAGGAAGATTTGATAAAATAATTCTGGTCCCATTACCTGATAAAGAGAGTAGATTAAGTATATTGAAAATTAACACTAAAGTAATTCCAGCCATTACAGATCCTAGCGATCCAGAGCATGTTAATTTAGAAAAAATTGCTGAAATGACAGATGGACTGAGTGGAGCAGACGTTGCCGCTATATCAAATACTGCTGTGTCTCTAGTCATACATGAATTTCTTGATAATAATCCAAATGTCAAAGATATAGAAAAAGACTCTGAAAAGGCAAAAGTGACAATGAAGCACTTTGTAGAGGCTGTAAAGAGGGTTAAAGATCAAAAGGATCTTAAGATAGGTCAAAAGGTAGTTGCTTCTTACTACAGGTAGTTTTAATAAAATAAGTTTGCAATAGCACCTCAATGTCAGAATACAGAGGCTATGAAAAAAAGTCTCTAACTTTTCTCAAAGACAATAAAGTTAAAGTTGGAGATTCTGTAAAAATTCTAGCTGATTTAACATATTCAGGGATATTAATGCCCAGATACGAATCTAGTGATGATGAACACCTTGTGTTGAAATTAAAAAGTGGTTACAATGTTGGATTAGAAATTAGTAAAATAAAGAAAATAGAGTTAGTTTCAGAAAAGGAATCAAAAAAAGAAACTGTGCAAAAAATTGAAAAAAATGAATCTTTACCAAAAATTCTCCTTTTATCAACTGGTGGAACAATAGCTAGTAAGGTAGATTATAGAACAGGTGGAGTCACCCCTGCACTAAGTGCTGAAGAGCTAAATGCATCAGTTCCAGAATTGGCTGAAATTGCTAATGTTGATGCTGAAGTATTATTTTCGGAATATTCAGAGAATCTAATGCCTGAACATTGGAAAAAAATTGCTGAGAGGTTAGATAGTTTAGTAAATTCAGAATATCAGGGAATTATAATTGCTCATGGAACAGATACAATGCAATATACTGCATCATTTCTTTCCTTCGCATTATCTGGATATCCCATACCGATTGCTTTAGTTGGTTCACAAAGATCATCAGATAGACCTTCTTCTGATGCAGCTCTGAATTTAATTTCAGCTGCAAATTTTATTGTAAATTGTAATGCGAAAGGGGTCTTTGTAGTGATGCATAGCAACGAAAGTGACGATACTATTTCTTGCCATTTAGGAACACGAGTTAGAAAAAATCATACATCAAAAAGGGGAGCATTTCAAACAATTGGTGGAGATCCTGCATTTCTTGTAGTTAATAAAAAAATTGAAAATAATCTTAAAGAGAAATTTTTCAAAAATGAAGATTATAAACCAAGAATTAAACTTGATACTCATGTCGCTTTAATAAAATATTATCCAGGTTATGATCCAAAATTAATTGATGATATTATTGAAGCTGGATACAAAGCAATAATTTTTGAAGGTACAGGACTTGGACACATTGGAAAAACAATGTATGATTATGTTAAGAAGGCAAATGAAAAGGGTCTTTTTTTGGGAATGACCTCTCAATGTATTGATGGTAGAGTAAGCATGAATGTCTATGAAAGTGGAAGAGATCTTGTAGAGTTTGGAATAACTCCATTGTCTGATATTATTCCAGAAACTGCATTAGTAAAAGCAATGTGGGCGTTAGGAAATAGTAAAAATAGTGAAGAGATGAAAAAATTAATGTTAGAAAATATTGCTTCAGAGTTTTCTGATTAACTTTTAAAGAGAGATTTGTGATAAAACACTGATGTCACAAGTTCCAATAGAACAAATTGGTTTAAAGGTTGGTTTAGAAATTCATCAGCAGTTAGCAACCAATAAAAAATTATTTTGTAATTGTACTCCAATAGAATCTGATGAATTTACATCAAAATTCATGCGTAAATTAAGGGCAACAAAGAGTGAGTTGGGGGAATATGATCCTGCAGCCCTTTTTGAAAGTACCAAATCTCAAACAATTGTATACTTTACAAATCCAGTAAGTAGTTGTTTAGTAGAAAAAGACGAAGAACCTCCACACAGTGTAGAGATTAGTGCAAAGAAAATTGCATTATTAATTGCAAGTAGTCTCAATTCAAAAATTTTTAATGAAATTTATGCTATGAGAAAGATTGTCATCGATGGATCAAATACATCAGGATTTCAAAGAACAATGCTTGTGTCACAAGGTGGAAATCTTGATGTAGATGGGAAAAAGATTGGAGTTCAATCAATTTGCCTTGAAGAGGATGCTGCAAAACTACTCAATGATAAAAATTCTACAAGAGAGTACAGTCTTGATCGTTTAGGAATACCACTTGTTGAAATTGCTTTGGAACCAGTAGCTGCTGGTCCAGCTGAGATGAAAAAGGTGGCATTAACTCTTGGCAGACTTTTACGAGCAACAAAAATGGTAACAAGAGGATTAGGATCAATCAGACAGGATGTTAATGTATCAATTATGGATGGAGGAGTTGTAGAAGTCAAAGGTGTACAGCAGTTAGATCAGCTAGAAAAAGTTGTACAATATGAAGCAACTAGGCAGCATGGTTTGCAACTAATTTCTGAAAAATTAAAGGAAAAAAAATTAGGAAAAATTTCAAAAAATAGTGATGTTTTTGACATTACCAAAGAATTTAGAGAATGTAAATCAAAAATTATTCAAAAAGCCCTGAAAGAAAATGCCGTCATCAAGGCAATTAGAATCAAAAATTTTGCTGGAATGTTTAGTTTTTCACCATATGAAGGAATTAGATTAGGAAAGGAAATTGGACAATTAGTAAGATTTTTTGGAATTGGAGGGGTTTTTCATTCTGATGAGCTTCCAAATTATGGTATTGAAGATGTTGATGTTAAAAAAGTAAAAAAGATTGCAGAT
>JADFGC010000019.1:0-19682 GCA_022567895.1 Nitrososphaerota archaeon | reverse complement strand
GTGTAGATCACAAGCTTCGGCGAGTGGTGAGCCAGCCTTTACTAATAGACCAACACACCGGTTCAGCCATTTACATAGAGACTATGTGCGATGATTCATTTTTGAATCCAATTAGCGAATGCTATACACGACTATACAAAAAATTTGGAGCAATAGTTTTATCCCAACTTTGTAATCACATGCTATGGGATTACTTGGACGTAACAAAGAAAAAATCATAGTTGGAACCATTTGCCCAAAATGCAATATGGAATTTTCTGAACCGGGACGAACGTTGCGTCATATAGCAAAAGCCCATCCAAAAAAACGAAAAATCGAATGTAATTCCTGTGGTTTTAAAAATTAAATTGCAACATGTCCGTGTTCTTCGGTTCTAATTCTGATAACATCAGAAATATCAGAGACAAAGATTTTTCCGTCGCCTGGATCACCAGTATTTGCGTTTATCGCAATAGAATTGACGATTTTATTCGCTTCTTCTTCAATGCAAACAATCTCAATTTTTCTTTTAGCAATTAGACCATCATCAAATATTTCTTCAGAGCTTCCTCCATATGGCACATCTTCATATCCTCCTTCACCAATTTGTTCACCTCTACCTCGAACTGGATAAGTGGTCATTCCTTTAACCCCAAGTTTTGTCAGGGCAGTTTTCACATTTTGAAATTTGCTTTCCCTGATAATTGCCTCTATCTTTTTCATAGAATTTTACTAAAATGCTCTGGGTTAAAAATAGGATGGTGATTATTCTAGAGTAGGGTCGCCACTTAGTATGTTCAAAACATGTTGAACGATTTGCTGTTGACCTCCAGCATTTAGATTCTCTCTCATTTGTTCAGAACCAAGACTAACAAAGAGAAGTTTATCCTCTCCCAAAGGAAAAGTGATTCTGGTAATTTTTTCAAATGCCGCAACTGCATAAAGCCCCTTTCCAATCTTTGACGCCAACTCCTTTCTTCCCTTCCATGCTTCAGCTGCTCTTTTGAGCGAAGTTGCTGTTTCAGCTTCAGATAGATGATTGATAACTCCTTCTCGATGATTGACAGAAATGATGTTTCCATCTGCATCTGCAGCTAAGCAATGTCTGATGTTTTCATCCGAATCCATTATTCTTTGAAGTAGATGTTCAATGGCCATAGGAATGTTATACGTTATAGTGTTACTTAAGCAAAAATATGATTATCAGAATTGGTTTCAGTTCTGATTCATAAGATCATACTTTACTCCATTTAGAATCCTAAGCATTCAATCGACAGATCTATTAACTACCTTCGATCTGACTAGGTGAAGAAAATGTCAGACGAGGTACCTCAATGGTGGGATGGTTTGGCTGAGGAGCTCCAAACCGATATAGAACTAGAGGAAAAAGCAACGAGCTAGATTTTGGATTTCAAAGCATTGCTGCGATCAAATTCTGATCGCTTTTTCATACGGGATGTTTTTAAAAAAATCTCATTTTACCGGAAAACCTTTATGACATACAATATTGATCGTATCCTATGCAAGCTAAAGCCGCAGTTGAAAGGATTCTTAGTATCAGTCCTTCAGTTCGAGTAGCGACGATTTGTGACAGGAACGGCAAAATTGTTTTCACCGCTCATGCAAGAAAAGTAAAGAATGTGTTATCTAGAAAGGAAAGCAGAGCATCTTTAACTAGTGCTGCAAGAGCATGGAAAGGAAGAAAATCCTTATCGCGAAAACTTGGTGCATGTAAATACGTTGTTGCTGAATATGCCAGTGTAAAAAGAATTACAATGCCAGCAGGTAGAAACAACTTACTTTTTATTAGCACCACAGCATCTTTTGATCACAACAAAGTGATTCGAAAAGTTCGTTCCTTCCGATAGTCAAGTAAAAAATTCATTTTTTACTATTTTTTTAATTTTTAATAGAATAGTTTGATCGCAATTTCATAAAATACTAGTTCCACATCCAGAAATCATATCGACTATTTTTATATTAAAAACGCCCTATTAGTTTAGGCTTATGCTTAGAAGGATAACTATAATGCTTGATGATGATTTGCAAAAAAAGCTTAGAGAAAAGCAGGCAAAACTAATCAAACAAAGCAAAAAAAGCGTTAGTTTCTCCAAAGTAGTAAATCTGACTCTGAGTGAAGGAATCAAAAGCAAGAAATGATGTTAACCATTAGTTAACGTTCAGTCATTCTTTGAATTTTTATCATATTCAATTACAAAAAATTCATGAAAGCAAAATTCACAACTTCCTGTATTTCGTGTGGCGCTGAAATCAAACCAGGAAAAGAAATTGCAAAAAACAACGAAGGAAATTGGGTTCACAAACATTGTACTGAAGATGCAGAACTTCCTTAATTCATGATTTCTTCGAGTAGATTATAAGTGATCATTGCTAAGTTATACTGATGGTTCTGGTTTGGATTGGAATTGTAATTGGAGTTTTAATTATTATTGCTTTAATTATAAAATTGTCAAGAACCCCGTCAACTTCTGCAGTAAGGTTTGAGCAACGTTGTCAGAAATGTGGTCAAAAGACAAATGGACTGAAATGTCCAAGATGTGATAAAAAACCATCCTTTGGTGTATAAAATCACCTTTTGGCTAGGTTTTTATTTTTCATGAATTAACGTGCCAATGACTAATTGACAAGTAACATGAGCTCACAAATTTATGATGAAAAATGCAAGAAACTTTTGGATGAAAAAGAGATAAGATTTGCCGGCATTATCAATGAGTATGGCAAACTAATTTCTGGTGGATTCAAAGAAGGCTTAACTCCTCTTGAAGACGATGAAACAAAATTACAGTCTTTTATGGAATTTGTCTCAAAGGTTTCAATTAGAAAAGAATTTGATGAAAGCCTTGGTCCAATAAACTATCTTGCAGCAAGAAGAGACAAGGCAGTTTTAGTAAGTTTTCCATTTCCTGTAAGTAAAATACTACTGTTGATATCTGCAGAACCTACAGCGGACATTGAAAATTTGGCTGCCAAAGTGGTTGATATTTTTACTGATGTTGAATAATTAGAAAATATCTTTAAACAAGAAATCACAAGATTGTTTGTGGGCGAAACATCAGAAAATAAAGAAGAGGCAATTTATCCTGAAGGTTATTGTCCGGCAGTTGATATTCCTATACCGGATCCAAAAGCTAGAAATCAATTATTACATCTCATTTTAAGCTCAGCTCCAGAAGAAGTAGTAGACACTGATTTGTTTGCTGTAATGGAAAAAAGACGGTCAACTAGAAAATTTCTTGATAAATGGGTTGAACCATCAAAGGTTGATAAAATTCTTGCAGCAGCTGATATGGCACCAACAGCTGGAAACTTTCAGGGCTTTGAGATTTTTTATGTCAGAGACCACAAGAAAAAAGAAAAACTTGTTCAAGCATGTAACAACCAACCATATGTGAATACACCAGTCGTTCTTGTTTTTTGTAAAAATCCTAAAAGGGTAAAACTAAATTTTCCACAGGAGATTTTAGAAAAGTTTGCTGTCCAAGATGCAACATTGGCCGCAGCATATTCACAACTAACAGCACATGCTTTAGGATTAAGCTCAATTTGGATTGGAATGCTTGATGAGAAAAAAGTTATGGAAATTATTGGAACTGATCTTGTCCCATCTTCATTGTTATGTATTGGATATCCTCAAAAGAAGAGACTTCCAAAACCAAAAAGAAGTCTGAAAGATTTAGTACATGTTACGTGATCTTGGATATGCTTTAATTCACAAATTTTCATTATAATATGGAATCCCCTTTTTCAACCTAATATTAGCAGTTGTTAATAGAAAAAAAAAATAAGATTGAATTAGTTTTTTACATTCTTGAATGTAGCAAACCAAGATTCAATCTGATTGGTGTTAAATTGTACAAATGCATTAAAAGAATCATCATAGAATTTTACAGTTTTTTCTGTTGTATCGATGACGGTATCTGCGATGTTTTTCCAGGTCTCTACAGATGATTTTTGGAAAACTGCATTTGCCTTTTGTTGCTGAGTTGTTTGATTGCTCATGGTAGGCACTCATTGGTCTCAGCATATATATCTACTGGTAATGATTGGTAATGACTGGTAATACAGACCAAGATTTATAAACATCTAAAGAATCGATTGGTTTGATATGATCACTTACAGAACACACATGCAGATTTTATCTGATTTGCTTGCAGCAACTGAACAGTCTGGGCAAGAGGGGATAAAGACAACACGTCTTATATCGAAAGCAAATGTCTCACATTCAAGATTAACAAAATTTGTTAAAAATTTGATAGGTGCTGGTTTGATTAATAAAATTGAATACGATGGAAAAAACACATTTGTTCTTACACCAAAAGGAAGACAATATTTAGAATCTTATCAAAGATTCTCAGAAATTGCGGAATCTTTTGGCCTAGATCTCTAAAGTGAAATTTATTCAAATTAGCTTTTTTTTGTGGCAAAATAGGCATGGTTTTAATTTACGATTTTTTACTATAACTACATGAAAGCCACTTTTGGTGCAGGATGTTTTTGGCACGTAGAGGAATTGTTTAGTAAAGTAAAAGGCGTTACATCAACAGCTGTTGGCTATACTGGAGGGCATTTAGAAAATCCAACTTATGAGGATGTTTGTACCGATAAAACTGGACATGCGGAAGCGGTCCAGGTTGAATATGATCCTAATCAAGTTTCATATGATGATTTACTAAAAATTTTCTGGGAAAACCATGATCCTACAACTCCTAATAGACAAGGTCCAGATATTGGAACACAATATAGATCTGCAATATTTTTCCATGATTCAGAACAAGAAAAAACTGCCATCCAATCAAAAGAAAAATTACAAAACTCTAATCAGTTTAGCCGAGATATAGTCACTCAAATAATTCCTGCAAAAACCTTCCATCGTGCAGAAGAATATCATCAACGTTATTTTGAAAAAAATAATTTATCGTGTTCTAGAAACTAGAATTTATTTTACTAAAAGAACAGGAATGTTTGAAGTATGGACCACGTAATTTGATACACTTCCAAGGAATAATTCTTGAACTGTTCCTCTCCCTCGCGAACCTATGACTATTAGATCAAATTTGTCTTTTTTGTACCAATAATTAGACGAGTGAGGCAGGGCTTAAAAAAGATAAATACACACCTTGTGAAAATTAACGATAAAACTTATCTATGAAATCGATAGGTAGCAAAATAATTGAATGAGAAATTCATCAATATTGATGAGAATAAAATTCGATATTTAGAGTCGGGTAATTCAGATAATACTCTAGTACTTGTTCATGGATTGGGTGCTTCAGCCAACAGATGGGAATATGTAATTCCTCATTTTGAGAAAAATTATAGAGTAATAGTTCCTGATTTAATTGGATTTGGATATAGCGATAAACCACTAGTTGATTATACTACTGATTTTTTTTCAGAATTTTTAAAAAAATTCTTAGAAAAACTTGATATTAAAAATCCTGTGCTTATTGGTTCATCATTGGGGGGTCAAATTATTGCAGAATATACCTTAAACAACAATGACGCTGTTAAAAAACTAGTACTGATTTCTCCCTCTGGAGTAATGAAACATTCAACTCCTGCACTAGATGCATATGTAATGGCAGCACTTTATCCCAATCAAGAGGCAGCAAAGAACGCATTTGAGATGATGTCCGGTTCTTCAAAAAATATTGATCCAAAAATTGTAGAAGGTTTTGTTAAAAGAATGCGGCTTCCAAATGCAAAGATGGCATTTATGTCCACATTACTCGGTTTGAAAAATTCTCAAATTCTTACCGAAAAACTTTCTTCAATAACTGTTCCAACAATGGTGGTATGGGGAGAACTGGATCCTGTAATTCCAGTAAAATATGCTGATTCTATTGTATCTACAATCAAGGACTGTAGATTTTATCGAATGGATGGTTGTGGCCATACTCCTTATGTTGATGATCCTGAAACATTCGCGAAAACAGTCATGGAATTTTTAGGTAAATGAGCCAATAAGAGGATTTATATACCTATTATATCCACTCAATACCTATGAGTGGTAATCAATACCAATACAACCCAAGTGAGATGTTTAAGGAATGGATTAGAAAGAGCGGCAAGGCTCAAACAGAATTCATTAAAAATTTTGGAATGTTCATGGGAAACCAAACATCCCCAGGATTTGATCCACTTCAAGCACTCAAAGATGTCACTGACAAAGCTGGTGAAACTCAAACTAACATTATGAAAAATTTCGCATCTATGCAATCAAAAAGCATGGATACAATGTTCAACCTTGGACAATTAATCCCCAATTTCATGAATTGGGGAGCTTACAAAACATCCGTTGGAAGCAACGGAAGAATTTCGATTCCAGAGGCAGAAAGAACTGCACTCGGATTAAAGGAAGGAGACTTGGTTCAAGTCATTATTCTCCCTCTTGAAAAAAAATCAAAAAATAGGGAGGTGAAAAAATGAGTACAACAGATAAACAAACAACCAATACAAAAGATGTCTATGGCGTATCACAACAAAACGTAGATAAATACTTTAATGGAATTAAACAGCAAGTTCCACGTTATCATCAATCAGTTACAAACGTTCAGCAAGAATACCTAGATGCATGTGAAAACATAATCAACTCTTCAATCACACTACAGAAAGAGTTTGCAAGAAAAGCAGGTATTACAACTAACGTTCCAGAGGCTGCACTAAGAGCTATTAGAGATACAACTGAAGAAATCGTAAAAGCTTCAACAATACAAAATCAAATAGCACTAGCAACAATTGATGCAACACAGCAAAACATCAAGACCTTCAACGATAACGCCAAAGCATTTGCAGATCTAAACAAGAACATATTACAATCTTGGATTTCTGCATTTACACAAAGAAATAACTAGATTATTTCTAGATTATTTCTAAATTTTTTTCTTTTTTTTATTTTTTTTTAAGAATGCTCTTTTAACCACTGACCAAGCTCAGGTAAAACTTTTTTCTGAGAAAGAGAACTTGCAATCATTCCAACATGCCCTGTTGGATATATTCTCAAAGTTTTATCTTCACTTCCAACAGAATAATGTAGTGGCATACTGCATTCTGGCGAAACAAGGTGGTCCCCAACTGCAACTTGGGTATATAATGGCATTTTGATGTTTTTTAATGAAACACGTTTTCCACCAACATACATCTTGTCCTGAACTAGAAGATTTTCCTGATAGATGTCTTTAATCCACTGACGGAAAAGCTCACCAGGAATTGGAGGTGTATCGTTGAGCCATTTTTCCACACGCATGAAATTATCTACATAACTTTCATTATCGATGTTTTTGAAAAACTTCACATATTTTTCCACTCCTTGCTCAAATGGCTTTAGAACAGAAAAGCAATAGTACATGAATTCCGGAGGCATATTTCCTATTGTATCAACCATTTTATCGACATCGATATGCCTTGCTAGATTACTTATTACAGTTGTATCACGCCAGCCATCAATTACAGGAGCAGTAGCAACAAAGTTTTTGATATTTTCTGGATGAAATGATGCGTAAACGGCGGATAAAGTACCGCCTGTACAATAACCTTGCAATGAAACTTGATCGACATTTGTTTCATCTTTTACAAATTCTATACAGTTATCCATGTAACCATTAACATAATCATCAAAATCCAAGTACTTGTCAATGTTTGATGGTGTTCCCCAATCAATCATGTACACATCTATTCCTTGTTCTAGTAGATTCTTTACCCAACTTTTTTTTGGGTGAATATCTAAAATATGATATCTGTTGATAACTGCATAAGCAATAATATAAGGTGTATGAATTTGTTTTTCAGTCATTGGCTTGTAATGTAGTAATCTCATTTTGTCTTCTTCATAAACAACATCATAAGGAGTAGTTTCTAATTGAATTTCATCTTGCGCTGGTACTAATTTTGGAGCTTTTTGTAAATTATTACTAAATTTTATAATCTCTTCTACAATTTTTGGATCAATTTTTGTCTCACCAAACGTTGACATCGTCAGCCTCCTTCTTTGGTTTAGTTTTTGCTCTTGCTTCTGATTCAAGTTTTGAAATTCGTTTTCGAAGTGCATGAATTTCTTTGTATATCTCATCAATTTCTTGTTTGTTCGGAAGATTAGCTGATTGTAACATTACATTCATGATGTTATTCCAATGCTTTGTTAATTCTAACTCCTTTGCAACAAGTTTTCCATAATTTTCTCCAAATCTTTTGGAATCAAATAATTCAGTAAAGTCATTATCAAAAATATCTATCCAAACTCGTTTGTAAGCTTCAAACTGTTCTGGGTCATTTGGAATTTCAGGAGCTTTGAAAGTTACTTTTTTCTGTGCCTCATTCCAAGTATCTGTCAGCTGTTTATAATATTCCCTCATGCTGTTGTTAAACTCAACTAAATCTTCATTGGAATCAATTAGCTCTTTTGAAATCTTCTTTGCATTCTCTGCAAAATTTCGCATTGGTCCAACTGATGAAAGTGCTTGTGGTTTGCTGGACATTAAATGAATTAGGTCTGTCCAGAACAATGAAAGGTGTTTGTAATATTCAGTAGTGTCTTTAGTTGACTCAGCTTTCATAGTAGCATAGTGGAGGAGATCGCAATAAATAGGATCACTTGTAGAGTTTAACCCATGGTCAACGTAAGCGATCTAGAAAAAATTTGTCAACAAATCGTGAAATTAGATCCAAAAATGAGGTCAGCACGAATTATCAACAATAGAGGTCATCTTGTAGCTGGTGGAATGAGAGAAGGTCTACCAGCACTTGAAGAATTCAAACAGGATGAGATGATGTTCATGGAGCTTGCACTTCGAGTTAGAATGAGACACGACTTTGACAAAGAGTTAGGCAAAGTACATTTTTCAATGTCATATAGAGATAAAGTGATCATAATGAGTTTCCCGTTAGATAATGACGACGTTTTGCTAGCATCTGGGGAACGTGAAATTGATTTTAAAGAAATTCCATTTAAGATTCTTGAAATAATAAAAGATCTTCGTGCATCTCAAATAAGCACCTTTTAGCTAAAAAAAATGGAATCAGATAATGTAATCCAAATCTCAAGATTGTTCTGAAACAAATTGTTTGGGATCATTTTCAAAGGCCCATCTACAACTTGCACAACAAAAATGGAATTTTCTTCCTTCATATTCTACAAAATCATTTTTTTCGTTTACTTCCATTCCACAAACTGGATCTTTCATAACGTAAACTAGAATTTGACTCTAATAACTCTTCAAATTCATTGAATTGCTCAAAAAACAATAATCTTGTAGAATTAATTATGATCCTATTATCAATTTTTTAGCATGGGAATAATAGAATTAGTTGAAGAAAATTTTCTAATTTCTTTTGCAATTGTTTTCGGAATTGGAATTTTTCAAGGAGCTATTTTAGCAAAAGGCATGCGAACAAGGTTTCCAAGTCTAAAACGACATGCAAGAGCTGCTTCTATTATATTGCTAATTTTATTTTCAACTAATGCCATAGTAAATGTTTTCAAATTTGCGATTCCTCAAAAATTTTCTGTTTCAGAAATAATGGTTCCTGCAACTCCTGAGGAAGGATTTGAACTTTTGATAAACGTGCTAGGACTCAATGCTGGATTTTTTACTGTGATCGCCATGTTTGTTACAGTAACCATAATTGTGTTTCTGAGATTTGCTGAAATTTCAAGGCCTATTGAATATTTTATCTTCAGCATTAGCGTAATCATGTTAATTCTTGCAGTCGTAGGACGATTTACCGATTATGTCCCAACCGTTTTTCAAATCTTAATGTATGCATTTTACCAGTTTGGATTAACTCTTGGAATTTTTATGGTATCTAGACGTAAAATTGATGAATTATCAGAGTTGAAATAAGAAAACTATTGTTCGTCTTTTAGTAATTGTCTTAATCCTGCACATCTGTTTCTTATGGTAACTTCTGTTACCCCTGATGCAATCGAGATCTCTTTTTGAGATTTTGACTCTCCAGAACTAATACAAGCCAAATAGAGTGCAGCAGCTGCAATTCCCATCGGATCTTTTCCTGCAACCATTCCGACATCCTTGGCTTTGTTTAAAATTAATATTGCTTTTCTCTTACTTTTCTCACTAAGGTCTGCAATGCTAGCAATTCTAGAAACTCCTTTTACAGGATCTACAACTGGCATTTTAAGCTCTAGTTCTCTGAAAATTAATCTATAACATCTGGCAACATCTTTTCTTCTAATGTTGATTCCATTTGCCATATCATCAAGTGTTCTTGGTGTTTCGGTATTTCTACATGCTGCATACAAACATGCAGCAACCAAACCATGAATAGATCTTCCTCTGACTAGTTTTTTCTCCATAGCCTTTCTGTAAATGTAAGCAGCTTTTTCAATTACTACATCAGCAAGTGCTAGTTTGTCTTTAAGCTTGTCCATTTCATTGAGTGCTTGTCTAAGATTTCTATCAGCTGAAGAATGTGCTTGAGTTCTACTATCCCAAGTTCTTAATCTTTCAATAGAGCTTTTCATGCTTCCAGAAAGTGGTTTTCCAGTAGAGTCTTTGTTTGCTTTACCAATTATGGTTGAAAGACCCATGTCGTGCATTGTTAATGAAGTTCCTACACCAACTCTTGTACGGCTTGATTCTTCATTAGAAAATGTTCTCCACTCTGCACCAGTGTCTTCTAATTTTTCATTAATTACAAACCCACAATATGCACAAAATAATTCTCCTGAAGTATCATCAGTTACAATTTTTCTTTTTCCACATGAAGGACATTTTTGCTGTGTAACAATAGGACTATTCATCAATACCATTAACCCAAACATAAAACAAGTCTTTTACTTATTACCATTTTACACATAATCTTACGGTGATTGGTGTGTAGGTTAAGCTAATACTCATTCTAATTTTTTAGAATTAGTAAAGTCACGACTAACAGTGCCAAACTTTTTCATTAAAATTTAAGGTCACATTATTACGATTTGAAAATTAGAGTCACACTTTTAGGTCTGCTGTTATTTTATTCGTACAATGAGTGACTCTAAACCAAACGTAGTAGGAATAGAAATTCTAAAACAAAACGGTTTAGACGTTGACGAGCTAATCAAACAACTTGTCATCAACTCTTCTGTTGAGTTTACAGCGTACTACTACTTTACACTCCTAAGAGCCAACTGTACAGGAATGGAAGGTGAAGGAGTTAAAGGCGTAATCGAAGATGCAAGGATGGAGGATCTCAGTCACTTTGAATCCTGCATTGAGAGAATCTATCAACTTGGTGGTTCTTTACCAAAAGATCCAATTGATTACATCAAGATGTCTGGTTGTGAATTTCTTCAATTACCTGACAATCCCACAGATCTAAAAGCAATTCTGGAGAAATGCCTTAAAGCTGAACAAGGAGCAACTGTAAACTGGGACAAAGTTTGCAAAATGACTCATGGAAAAGATCCAATAACGTATGATATTGCAAAAGACATACTAGCTGAAGAAGTTGAACATGAATCTTGGTTCTTAGAACTACTCTACGGAAGACCGTCAGGTCACATGAGAAGAAAACATCCTGGTGAAAGACCTCACACAAGAAAGCACTCTCGTGCTTTAGATATGTGAGTTAAACTCACTTTATTTTTCAACTAAACAAACAATATGCATATTTTGGTTTTAGTGTTGGATACATTATGTTACTTGAATCAGAAGAATGTTGAAGACCAACTGAGTGTCCAAGCTCATGAGTCATAATTTTTTCAACACTTTCAACATCATACAATTGAAAACTTCCATCACACTCATAATCTCCTAGAGCAACCTCAACTACTCCTTTTCCTAAATGAGCATGTCCTAGCACGCCTTCACCCAAATCTCTTACAACCCATGTAACCCAAACATTTGCCTCTGATTTGAGATTAGTATACGAAAACTCTACAACTGCAGGTTGCTCATTTACTGAAAACTCTTCTTGCTGCCAAAATTTTAACGAGTTATTGAAGGTGCTAACATGATCCAGTGGCAATCCTGAAGGTTGTTCATTCACAAAAATTTTGTAGTGAATTACATATGTTCCATTTACAATCTCATAGGTTGGATTTGGAAAACTTCCAGCAGCAGATGCTGCCTCTTCACTAAAATTCCATTTGATATAATCTCTTAGAAACTTCTTGATAACATCAAAACTTGGATTTGGATATTCGATGTATCTTTTTTCATCCGCAACATTTTTTGAAACATCTCTAAGGTATTTTTCAAATTGACTAAAATCCTGTTCAATATCATTTTCAATATCCTGGATAGTCTTTTCTACATGTATGACAATGATACCATTTTGAATCATAAAGTAAATACCTGAAACAAATTCATCATCTGAGATCAAATCATCAGCCCACCAACCTGCATTGTTTTTTACCCAATCTGGAATAGAATCAGAAGAAAGATTACTTGATGCCGGCGGGTCAACTTTCATAATTCCATTTTCTATTAGAAATTGAATTCCTAAAATAAATTCATCATCTTTTATTTCACCTTCAGACCACCACTTTGCATTGTTTTTTACCCAATCAGGAATTACTGCTGGTTTGATAATTACTAGCATTGGTTTTTCAGTAGGAGTGTATGGATATTTTTGAATAACTTTATCAACAAATTCTAAATAATTTTTTATGACGGCACTATCTGGTTCTAACTCCAACGCTTTTTCAAAATATTGTTTTGATTCATGATATTCTCCTAAATACCCAAATCCGACCCCTAAACCCGTTAGTGCAAGAACATCATTTGGATTATACTGAATGATCGTGTAAAATTGTTCTAAAGAGTCTATGTGATAATTAATTAAATTTTCATCCTGTGCAAGATTACTTAATGCAACACCTTTCATTTTTAGAGTCGAGAAGTTGTTTGGAACAATTTCTAAAATATTGTCATAGATTTGAATTGCTTCTTTGTATTCTCCGTTAACAAAGTGCTCATTTGCTTCTTGAAATAATTCTTGGGTTTCTGATTCTTGAGCAAAAACCTGTGGTGTAAATGAAACAAAGCAAATAACCAGTAACAAAAATAGCGCTTTAATCATAATTGATAATGAGAATTTTCAGTTTAGATATATTTTATTCCCAATTTATCCTCGTTTTTTAACACGAAAAACTTTATCCGGTAATAAAGAATGTGAAAAAAGTGTTGGGGAGCTTAGAGACAGGAAAATCACTAGATGGATTAAAGCTAAAAATTAACCAGATAAAGCGTGATCTTTCACAATTAGAAGAATCAAATAAACCAATGCCTGAATTAATTAATTCTACAAATTTGTTAAGATCCAATGAAATTCTCACAAAAACAAACGAGAAAAAAACTGAATTATTGAATGCATATGAATCATATTTTAAAGACCTTGAAAGTGTTTTAAAAAAAATTCAAACTGGTCTTAGTATCCTAAAAACTACTCCAAAAAAGAAAACACGAAAAAAACGAACTAGAAAAAAGAAAAAAACTAAAAGAAAAACTATGAGAAGAAAAAAGACACGCACTAGAAAAAAATCTCGAAAAAGAAAATCTTCTAAAAGAAAGCGTTAATGCTTGTAGATAACATCTCCTGCTAAAACTCTTTGAAATTGATTATTTGTCTTAACAATCAAGGCACCATCATTATCGAGCTTAATGGCTTTACCATTAATTTTTCCATCTGATGTTGATACAGAAATACTTTTTCCAATTGTTGATGATTTTTTTGTCCAATCATCGATGATGATTTTAGATTTTCCTTTTTCTAACAATTCAAAAATTTTTTCTAATTCATAAAGAAAACTTTTTACAAATAAAATCGGATTTTGATATTTACCATTCTCAACTAAGCTAGCAACACCGTAAAAATTATCAGTATTTTTTAATAATTTTTCTAATCGTGATGCATTTACTTTGAAATTTATTCCAACACCTAAAACTAAATTTTCAATTTTGTTTGATTCTATTGAAACATCAATTAACATTCCAGCTACTTTTTTTCCTTTAATTGTAACATCGTTTGGCCACTTTACTTCAGATTTTTTCCTAATTACTTTTTCAATTGCATTTGAGAGGGCAACTGATGCTGCAATTGGAAAAAGAGTGGACATTGAGATATCAAATTTAGGATGAAAGATAATTGATAACCATATGCCTCCAGCAGGAGAAAGCCATTTTCTACCTAATCTCCCTCTACCCCTAGTTTGTTTTTGAGAAATTACAACTGTTCCATTTTCCCTTGAATTTGATGCGATTTGTATAGCAAAATTTTGTGTAGAATCTATAGAGTCAAAATAATAGGCTCTTTTTCCAATCGTTTTAGTTTTTAGTTGACTAGTAATTTCCCACGGTAGCAAAAGATTTGTAGATTTAACCAATCGGTATCCAAGCTTTTGTTTTGATTCTATTTTGTAACCTAATGAACGAATTTTTTTAATATGCTTCCAGACAGCAACTCTGCTTATTTTTAGAACATCACTAAGATCCTGGCCTGACAAATACTCTGCATTGTGGGATTTTAATAATGAAAGAACCTTAACAAGTCCTACATTGTCAAATGAATTGTAAATCAATTAAAATCCGATTTCTATATGGGAGAAATTCACTATAAAAGGTTCTGAGATTGTCGAAAAAAAGAAATTCTAAATTAGCCCCTAATTTTATGAATTGATATGGAAAAATGGGCCAACTATCTGATTTCTGAAGTCAAGTATGGAAAGAACCATCTGATTGAGCAAGTAAAAATTCACACCGAGGAAGATGGAGAAATTAGTACAGGCACACTGGCAGACAGATTACAAATATCTCGCGACATCAAAAACGGCAAATCTTACAAAACAATTTTTCACAGCCTTCAAGGTTGGAAAGAGGGTGATTCTGTTTACGTTTATCGAGTCGGCGGTGATTCTTTTATCAGAATTGATAAAAACAAAGCTGAACAAGATTTTCTGGGGTCTATTCTTCAATTTTAGCCAAAATTGGGCGAAAATTAAAAACTGATCTAAAATTATGATTTACCATGGAAAAGGATAATCATTCAGATGATGAAATTAAAGAAATTTTTTCTCTCAAAAATGTCGCAGTTGTTGGAATGTCAAAAAACCCGGATAAAGCAGCGCATTATGTACCAAAGTATCTATCTGAGCAAGGATACAACATTATACCAATTAATCCTATCAGAAATGAAATCTTGAATAAAAAATCATATCAAAGCGTTTCAGATGTTGATCAACCAATTGACATCGTCGATGTTTTCAGACCTTCTGATCAAGTTTTACCAGTAGTTAAAGAAGCAATAAAGATGAAACCAAAAGTTATCTGGCTTCAACAAGGAATTCACAATGAAGAAGCAGAAGAGTTAGCTAGAAAAGAAGGCATTAAAGTTGTCTTTAATCGATGCATGCTTGCGGAACACCAACGTCTTTTCTAAAACATGACTTCATTTGAAGAATTTCACCAATCACTTTTAGAATTGATAAAATCATTTGAAGAAAAAAAGACTCAATTAAAACTAGAAACTGATCTAGAATCAAACATTATCAAAATTTTTGGTGAAAACATTGATTCTTTATCAAGAGCTAAAAATGGACTAGAGGATGTTTCAGAGCTTGCAAATACAGCTGCAGAACACCATCCATACTGGAATCTTTTGTATAGTTGTTCACAAATCTCACAAACAATTCTTGAAAAATGGGATGGTGATCTTTCTAAAGATGAATTAGAAGAAATTGAATGGTCAATCAAAGAACTACAACATACTTGTAACAAGCTTAAGGAACAAAAAACTGACTAGGTTTTTGTGCAGGCAGAGATAAATAATCAAAACTGAAAATGTAATCATGCCGATAAAAATCGGTCTTATTGGTAAAACAAACACCGGCAAGACTACTTTTTTTAATTCATCTACTCTCTCATCAGCTGAAATCTCAACCTATCCATTTACAACTAAAAAACCTGAATCTGGTATTGCAAATGCAATTACCCTGTGCGTGCATCCTGAATTCAAAGTACAAGATAATCCAAATAATTCAAAATGTATTGATGGTTGGCGATACATCCCAATCGAAATGATTGATCTGCCTGGATTGATCAAAGATGCATGGAAGGGAAAGGGTTTAGGAAATCAATTTCTTTCAGTTGCTGCACAGTCTGATGCTTTGTTACATGTGGTAGATGTTTCTGGCGGAATTGATACATCTGGACAAATTGCAGAAGCTGGTTCTGGTGATCCAATTTCAGATTTTGCAGATATTGAAGAAGAACTTATCATGTGGTATCATAAAATTTTAGAAGGAAACCGTGACAAATTATCTAAATTAATTCAATCAGGAACTGACTTTGTTGATGCAATAACAGATCTTTACCAAGGAATTGGCGTAACAAAAAGTCATGTAAAAGAAACACTGCATGCAACTAATCTTGAAGATAAAGAATTCAATGATTATGGAATAGAAGATAGTAAGAAATTCGCAACTCATCTTAGAAAAATTTCAAAACCGACTTTGATTGTTGCAAACAAAATTGATGTTGAAGGTGCTGACAAAAACTTTGTAAAATTAAGAGAGCGTTATATAGACACAATTGTAGTTCCAGCTAGTGCAGACAGTGAACTAAGCTTGCGAAGAGCAGAACAGAAAGGATTGATAAAATATTCTCCAGGCTCTGAACAGTTTGATATTCTAAAATCTGAAGAATTAAATGACAAACAGAAAAACGCCCTAGAGTTTATCAAAAAGGACATTATGGGCGAATATATGAGAACTGGCGTTCAATTTGCAATTAATATCGCAGTTTTCAAATTATTAAAAATGAATTCGGTGTATCCCGTAGCTGATGAAAAAAAATTATCGGACAAAAAAGGTCGTGTGTTGCCCGATTTACTGTTAATGAAAGATGGTGCAACAGTACACGATTTAGCAAAGGAAATTCATACTGATTTAACAAAAGGTCTTCTTTATGCAAAAGATTTGAGATACAAACTGAGATTGCCAACAACATATCAATTACGAGACCGTGATGTTGTCTCTTTAGTTAGTACCTCAAAGAAGAAGTAATCTAGGCGTGAATTTTCTCTTTTTTCATCCAAATAGTCTGATGAACTTCATCTTTGAGCTCTATGCCTTTAGCAGCTAGTTTGTCCCTTATTCCATCTGCCTCTTCGTATTTTTTCTGATGTCTGAATTCTTCACGCTGCTTTAAAAGACTCTGAATATGTGACTTTTCATCATCAGTTACTTTGGCAATTTTTAATCCAAGAACTTGGATCATTTCATCAAAAACTAGAATGATTTTTCCAGCTGCAGATTTTGTCAAATGATCTTCCTGACTTAGACAAAATGTTACCAGTCTGTAAAATGCACTTAGTGCCATATGTGTATTCAAATTATTATCCAAAGCATCTGAAAATTCTGTTTTTAGCTGAGAAAGTGTCTTTTCAACATCTTCAACCTCTCCATCCTTTTCAGCTTGGATGAGTTTGTGATATGCTAATCTAGCTTTATCCCAGTTTGTTTCATGCTCTTTTAGTAATTCTTCTGAATAATCAATTGGTTTTGAATAGTGACTTGAAATACAAAATATTCTAAGAACATTTGGACTCCAAGCTTTAATCAAATTTTTTACTGATTTTATGTTTCCAAGTGATTTTGACATTTTTTCACCATTAATTGTAATCATTCCAACATGCATCCAAATTTTTGCAAATGGTTTTGATGTGTGAGATTCTGATTGAGCAATTTCATTTTCATGATGTGGAAATATCAAATCACGACCGCCACCATGAATCTCAAAGTTTTCACCAAGATACTTTAGACTCATTGTAGAGCATTCAATATGCCATCCAGGTCTTCCTCGGCCCCAAGGACTATCCCATGAAGGATCACTTTCTGAGAATTTCCACAAGGCAAAGTCTAGAGGATCATTTTTTGTCTCGTCAACTTCAACTCTTGCACCTGATTGTAAATCTTCTACCTTCTTTTTTGATAGTTTTCCATATTCAGGAAACTTTGAAACCGAAAAATATACTCCATTCTTTGATACGTACGCAATTTTTTTGTCAACCAAATCTTGAACTAAATCTAGCATGTCTTGGATATGCTCAGTTGCCTTTGGATATTTTGTAGCTCTTTTCACATTTAGTGCATCAAACTCATCATAGTATTCCTGGATGTAACGTGAGCTAATTGCAGACGCACGAACATTTTCTCTTTTGGCCCTATTGATGATTTTATCATCAACGTCTGTGAAATTCTGAATAAATTCAATCTCCATTCCTTTTGATTCTAAATATCTTCTTAGAACATCAAAAACTATGAGCGTTCTTGCGTGCCCAATGTGAGATTCATCATAAACTGTAACTCCACAAAGATAGATTCTGACCTTTCCTGATTCTAGTTCCTTTTCAGCTCCACTTAATGTATCCAGGATCTTCATTTTCTCACTCTTCAAATGGTCTTGGTGCAGTTATTCGTTTGTGCTGGCTAGTTTGGTATAGCTGGTTAACCTTGTTCACTGTGCTTTTCTCAATTTGTGTAAGTTTTGCAGTCTCTTCTAATGATAATTTCTTATCAAAAATACAATACAGAATAGAATCAATTTCATCATAGGACATTCCAAGCTCTTCTTCTGCAAAATGGCCTAGCCAAAGATTTGGGCTGCTCTTTTTTGACAAGATTGATTGTGATACGCCAAGAAATTCTCCCATCTTTCTTACCTGAGTTTTGTATAATGAAACAATCGGTAAAATATCTGCACTACCATCACCAAATTTTGTAAAGTATCCTATCAGAAATTCGCTCTTATCACTAGAGCCAGCAACAAGATATTTTTTCAAATTTGCATAATAGTAGAGTAGATTAGCTCTAACTCTTGCCATAAGATTTCCTAATGCTTTTTCACTTGGTTCAAGATATTTTGAATACTGATTTACAATTGGATTGATGTCAATTAGTTTGTAATCCAATTTCAGTTCTTCAACCATCTTGATTGCATCTTCAGTCTCAGTCTTTGGAGAAATTTTTGAATCTGGCATCAAAAGTGCCAATGTTTGGTTAGGTAACGCTCTATGGCAGAGATAGCTTGTAACTGCAGAATCTACTCCACCACTAAGGCCAAAAATCAAACCACTTGAATTATTTTTTGAAACCTGATTTTTTAGAAAATCTTCAATTGTTTTGTCAATTGAAGCGTAATCCTGGTTTATGACTTGATTTAGAATTTCTTGATTCACTAAATTCATTCACTATGGATTTGTCATAAAAGTTATGTTAAATATCAACATAGATGCCATCTTCTCTTTCTTCAACTTTGTAGGTTTGAAGCTTGACATCTTTTAGATAGTCCAACAGCTTGCCAGTCTTGATGTTATAATGCCAAGAATGAAGCGGGCATTCTATGACATCTCCTTCTAGTTTTCCAAAGGCAATAGAGCCATCTTGATGCACACACACTGCATCTAGTGCATGATATCCATCCTTATTGAAAATGGCAATTTTTTTGCCATCAACTACAAATTGTGCTCCCGCACCAGATTTAATTTCTCCTTTCTTTACTAATTTTTTCCAAGCCAATTTGACTCCATTTCAATCTAGTTGTATTAAATCCTAATTGTTAATTCATGGATAATTAACTTGCAAAAATTTGAATACTGGATAAATTTAGAAAGATGGGGATAATGTATGAATAAAATCCTGCTAACTGGTATCGTCAGTGCTTTATTCTTAGTTTTGTCTAGTT
>JADFGC010000018.1:0-21215 GCA_022567895.1 Nitrososphaerota archaeon | reverse complement strand
GGTGGAAGGTAAACTGATAGAAAAGGAATTCAATCCTGATTTATTATACAACAAAGTAGTTCATTATTACATAGATAAGAAAAAGTATTCTAGAGAAAAAGCAAATGAGATTGCTCAGGCAGTAATTAAGAGAGAGGTAGAAAGAAAAATGTGTAAAAACACTGAATGTAGACATTCATTAGATGATCATATTAGAAATTCTGGCACGTGTTTAGTGTTAAGTTGTAATTGTTCAAAATTTTTAAAAGTTTGAAAATATAATTAGAAAAAGTCATCCAAAGAATCTTCACGCAAAGGTTGAGCGTCAATTCCCATTTTAGTCAAGTGTGTTGCAAATTCTTCTACAAACCCATGAATTGTGTAAACTTTTTCTGCACCAGATTGTACTACCATTTCGGTAAGCTCATCAAAGTCACAGTGATCGCTTAGAGGAATAGAATAATCACAGCCCCTGCTAAACTTGTAACGCGGAGACTTTGCCCATCCACTAAAACCGATTGTTACTGCACCATATTTTAATTTCATATGTTTTAAGAAGAAATTTTTGTTAGACATCATCGGTGCAACCATCACCCATGGTTTTTTATTTAGAAGACCTTGTGATTCAGCTTCTGTGTGTCCTATTCCTTCTTTTAGTGGAACACCGAGCTTTCTATGTAGATCATTCATTTTTTTTACAGAATCATGATAGTACAACGGTTCCCAATGTTTGAAAATCTGGCTCAAAGTTTGTGCCTTGCCAAGTTGATATCCTAACAAAATAACTGGGGTTCCTCTTGAATAAAGATTAGAAATAATTTCATTTACTTGGTTTACAATTTTAGATAATTTCGGAAACGTAAACTCTGTAAGTCCAAATGTGCATTCAGTAATCAGTGTTTTACATTTTGGTATTTTAGCACCATTTAGAAATCCTCTATTTCGCGTGCAAATGTCTCCAGTATAGAATACATTATCAAACAAAAGACCTCTAGATCCAAGAATGTGACCACTGTCAATTAGGGCAAAGTTTTCCATCGAGTCTACAAAATTATTCATCTTAACTCCCCTGAGGCTCGCAATTTCATTTGTTTCGCGAGATGAAAGAACGGTTCCTCCATTTGCCAAGGGCAAATGATCAGAATGGGCATGTGAAACAAAGTTAATTCCATCATAATCAGCACGCTTTGGATCAAGGTGAATCTTCAATTCATTTTGCTCACACAAAATACCATTTCCAGTCATGCGTACCTTTGTTTTCAAACTAGAGTGAAGAAACTAAGATTTGATATAAATTGCAGGTTTGAACTAGTTTTGACTACTTGCTAAATCTAGCGATTTTAATTTCTGGTCGAGGAAGCAATATGGAAGCCATTTTAAAATCGATAAAAAAGAAAAAAATTCCTATCAAGCCTGCAGTTGTAATTTCTAACAAACCAAATGCCAAAGGTCTAAAGATTGCAGAAAAACTTGGAGTAAAAACAGAAATTGTTGAAAGTAAAGGATTCAAAGGAAGTAGGTGGGATTATGATAAAAAAATAATTGCGATTCTAAAAGAATATGGAGTTACACCAAACAATGGACTAGTTTGTTTAGCAGGATTTATGAGAATTATTAGTACACAGTTTATTAAAAAATACAAAAATAGAATTATGAATATTCATCCTGCCCTTCTTCCTGCATTTCCAGGGCTTGATGTTCAAAAGAAGGCAGTCGGTTATGGTGTAAAGTATTCAGGATGTACCGTTCATTTTGCTGATGTGGGAGTTGATACTGGACCAATCATCATTCAAGCAGTTGTCAAAGTAAAAGACAATGACACTGGAAAAACACTTGCTAAAAGAATTCTAAAACAAGAACATAGGATTTACCCTGAGGCAGTTAGATTATTTTCGAAAAAGAAAATAAGAATTTCGGGAAGAAAAGCAATAATTTCCTAAGAATCTGGGCCACCAAAAAAATACAATACAATGAGTTCTCTTGTGTTCCCAAAAAAATAATGTTCAACGTCTTTTTGAACAAAATACATTTTACCTTCTGAAATAGGATAATCTTTTTTGTTAATTTTTAAAAATCCGTCTCCTTTGACAACATAATAGACTTCATCAGAATCATGGGGTGTTTGAGTATCTTCTTCTCCTGGTTGTAACACCAATACTCCTGCCGCAAGAGTTTCTCTATTGATAAATGTGTGAAAATAATTATCATTTTTTCTAATTTCGTCAATGTATTTTTTTGTATCAAAATTTAACTTCATATGGCTTTTTTCATAGTTTCTATCTTTAAAGATTAACATAGATTCCAAGAATTAAATATCAACAATTTATCACAACCATATTGACTGGTACAAAAATTGATGGAACAGTGATTGCTCAATCTGTGAAGGATCGTGTTAAAAAGGCAGTCGATGAGCTGAAATCACAAGGAGTTAATCCGTGTTTAGCTACTGTTCTAGTTGGAGAAAACCCTGCATCAGCAATATATGTAAAAAATAAACACAAAGCTTGTGAAGAAGTTGGAATTTTAACAAAAGACCACAAACTTCCAGTAAGTTTTTCACAAAAAGAAATGAATGAATTAATTGATTCTTTGAATAACGATAATTCTGTTCATGGGATTTTGATACAGTTACCATTACCAGAACAATTGAATGAATTTGAAACAATTTCGCGTGTTTCTCCGTTAAAGGATGTTGACGGTTTGACGCCTCATAATGTGGGTTTGCTTGCAATGAAAAAAGCAGCTCTTGTTGCATGTACTCCATCTGGAGTTATGGAAATGTTGGATTATCATAATATCGATTTGGATGGAAAAAATGTTGTAATGATAAACAGAAGCAATCTAATTGGAAAACCACTTTATCATCTTCTTTTAGAGAAAAATGCTACTGTCATTGCTTGTCATTCACGAACAAAAAACCTTACCGAACTTTGCAAAGCAGCTGACGTTGTCATCACTGCAGTTGGAGATAGGGCAAAATTTACCTTAACTCCAGATATGATCAAAGATGGTGCGGTAGTAATTGATGTTGCCATAACACGACATGATGGAAAACTTGTAGGAGATTCAGATTTTGATAAAATTATAGAAAAGGCATCATTTGCAACGCCTGTACCTGGAGGAGTTGGTCCTATGACAGTTGCTATGCTGCTAAAAAATACTGTAACTGCTGCATCATTAATCAAAGGCCTTGGACAATAGTAAAAAATCATCGCTTCGAAAAGTTCTGCTTGAAAAGCGAGACAATACCTCAGACGATTTGATGAAAATTACAAGCAAACAGATTCATCAAAACCTGAAAAAAATTTCAGAATTTAGACTTGCAAATAATATAGGAATGTACTATCCAATAGGAAGTGAAGTTCCAACGCAAGACATTATGCAAGAGGCAATAAGTAATGGAAAAGAAATTCTTTTGCCCAAAGTTATTGGAGAAGAGATAGAATTTAGAAAAATCAAAGATTTTGGAGATTTAGAAAAAGGAGATTTTGACATTATGGAGCCTAAAGATGGTTGTTTACTATCAGACAAATTCGATGTGATACTAGTTCCAACAGTTGGAATTTCACGAGATGGTTATCGGCTAGGATATGGTTATGGGTATTATGATAGGTTTCTTGCAAAAAGAAAAGTTGTAACTATTGCTTTGACTTATGCAAAACAGGTTGTAAAATCAGTTCCTAGCTCAGAAGATGATGTTAGAATTAATTGGATTGTGACAGAAGATGAATTTTTTAAAACTTCATAGATAAGTAAGGCCTTTTTTTCCAATATCAGTTCTACAATATTTGTTTGGCCAAGAGATTTTTTCTGTTGTAGAATATGCATTTGTGATTGCTGACTCTAGTGTATCTCCAAGTGCGGTTACACCTAAAACTCTGCCACCATTTGTAAGAATGGAACTATTTTCTTTTTTTGTTCCTGCATGGAAAACAAAAGTCCCTTCATTGCTTTGATCTAATCCTTTGATTACTTCATTTTTAGGATAAGATTCGGGATAGCCTTTCGAAGCTAAAACAATACAAACTGCCGTTTGATTTTTCCAAGAAATTGGAGGCAGTGAAGATAGTTTTCCATCAGATGCACCTGCCAAATACTCATACAAGTCAAAATTCATTCTCATTGTGATTGGCTGACATTCAGGATCACCCATTCTAACATTAAATTCCAAAACATGTGGCTCACCATTTTTTATCATTACTCCAGCATAAAGAAATCCAGTAAATGGAATTCCCTCACTTTTCATACCAGATATTGTTTTCTCAATCACTTTTTTCTGAATTTTTTCTGCCACAGAATCATCAACTATGGGTGTTGGTGAATATGCCCCCATACCACCGGTGTTTGGACCCCTATCATTGTCGTAGATTCTTTTATGATCTTGACTAGAAGCCATTGGAATTGCAACATTTCCATCACATAATGCAATGTAAGAGGCTTCTATGCCGTCAATTCTTTCTTCTATGATTATTTTATTTCCAGCATCACCAAATGTTTTTTTCACTAGTATAGTTTCAATAGCTGCAAGTGCTTCCTCAGTACTATCACAAACAAGTACTCCTTTTCCAGCTGCAAGACCATCAGCTTTTACTACAACAGGATGAGAAAGTGACTTTACATATTCTGAAGCCTGTTTTGGATCATCAAAAGTTTCAAAATCTGCTGTAGGAATTTCATTTCTTTTCATGAATTGTTTTGCCCAAATTTTACTAGATTCTAATTGCGCAGCATTTTTTGTTGGACCAAAGATTTTCAGATTCTTTTCATTAAATTTATCTACAATTCCTAAAGCAAGTGGTGCTTCAGGTCCAACAACTGTAAAACAATTATTTTGTTTTGCAAATTCTGTAAGCTCTTCAATTTTATCAACAGGAATGGGGACATTGTTCTCAGTTCCACCATTTCCAGGAGCTGTGAAAACTTTGTCTACATGAGAGCTTTGAGAAAATTTCCAGCTTAAAGCGTGTTCTCTTCCACCAGAGCCTACAACAAGAACATTAACCAATAATCAAATTTTTTGACTCGGATATATAATCCAAGATTCTAAGAATCAAATTTTTAGCTGATCGTTTCTTGATGAGATTTATAACATCATAATACATCTCATCAACAGATGGAACTAGCAAAAAAGTTTGATGCAAAGAAAATTGAAGAGCAAATTCGAGAATATTCTGAAAAATTAGATTTGCGCAGCCTAATTGAATCAGAAAAAAAGGGAAAAATGATGTTCATAGAGGGTCCACCGACCATGAATGGAATTCCCCACGTAGGCCATTTGAGAGGACGGGTAATCAAAGACCTTTGGTACAGATACAAAACTCTGCAGGGGAATAATGTGACCTTTAATGCAGGTTGGGATACTCAAGGTCTTCCAGTTGAGCTTCAAGCAGAAAAAGAGCTTGGAGTTACAGGAGGCAAAAATGAAATTATTGAAAAAGTTGGAATGAAAAAACTTGTTGCAGAATGCAAGCGTCTAGTTCAAAAATTTAATTCAAAGTGGGTTGAAGCTGATAAACTTCTTGGCATGTCATTTAATCAAGAAAAGGCATACTGGACATTCAAAGATGAATTTATTGAAAGAGAATGGCAATTTCTAAAAAAGGCAAATGAAAATGGAATACTAGAAGAGGACTATACCGTAATTGCGTATTGTCCTAGCTGTCAAACCTCACTCAGTCATTCAGAAGTCAATCAGGGATATGAGGAAGTAAAGGATCCATCACTGTACTACAAAGTAAAACTACAAGATGAAGATGCATTTCTAATTGTGTGGACAACAATGCCATTTACTTTGGTAACAGATGCAATGGTTGGTTTGAATCCAAAAGAGGATTATCATTATGTCAAAGTAGATAATGAAACTTGGGTTATAGGAAAAACAAGATTAGAAGAATTTCTTAAAGAAGCCAAAGTTGAAAACCATTCTATTGAAAAAACTGTTAAGGGATCAGAGTTTGAAGGAAAAAAATACATTCACCCACTTTTAGATGAAATTCCAGGCCTTGCAGAATGTTCAAAGAATGAAAATTACCATGTTGCAGTAGCTGAAGACTTTGTTGATGTAACTGCAGGAAGCGGTCTTGTACATCTTTCTCCTGCAAACGGTGAAGAAGACATTAAAATTGCAAACAAAAGAAAGGTTGAGATTTTTAATCCAATAAATGATGAAGTAAAATTTACAGCCAAAGCAGGAAAATATTCAGGGTTATTTGTCAGAGACGCTGATGAAAAAATTGTCAATGACCTCAAAGAAAAAAATGCACTAGTAAGAATTGGAAAAATAAGACACACGTATCCTCTATGTTGGCGTTCTAAACATCCACTAATCTGGATGGCGAGAAAGGGCTGGTTTTACAAACTTGATAGACTTGGAGAAAAGGCAATTCAGGCTGCAGAAGGTGTAGAATACTATTTTGAGCCTCCAAAAAATCGATTTTTGGGAATAATTAAGGAAAAACATCCTTGGTGTATTTCTAGAGAAAGGTTTTGGGGATGTCCATTGCCAATATGGTTGTGTGCAGAATGTGGAAATAAAAATTGGTTTTACTCTAGAAAAGAAATTATAGCTGCAGCGTCTGAACTTCCTGATGGTCCAGAGTTTGAATTACATAAACCGTGGATTGATAATGTTAAAATAAAATGTCAGAAATGTGGCAGTACAAATACAAAACGAGAACAATATGTCTTAGATACTTGGCATAACAGTGGTTCTGCGCCTTATTCTTCTCTAACTGATGAAGCATATTCAAAAACAATTCCTGCTCCATTTTTTACTGAAGGAATTGATCAGACAAGAGGATGGGCATATACATTACTAATTGAAAATGTAATTCTAAATAACGCACCAATTCCTCCATACAAAGCATTTTTGTTTCATGGACATGTTCTTGATAAAAATGGAAATAAAATGAGTAAAAGTTTAGGAAATGTAATTGATGCATCAGATCTACTAAAAAAATATCCAGTTGATTTGATAAGATTTTATTTTATTTGGAAATCAAGTCCTATTGAGCCACTAAACTTTAGCACTGATGAATTAATGGCAAGACCTTACCAAGTGATTAGTACATTGTATCATTTGCATCTTTACTTTAAGCAAAACAGCGAGTATGACAAATTTGATTCCAGTCTTACACCGCAGTGGGCAAAAGAAAAGAATCTTTTATCATCACCAGATATTTGGATACTATCAAAGCTTCAAAAATTAATTAAAAAAACAACAGAGCTATATGATAAATGCAGATTTCATGAAGCAGCAAAATCAATTGAAGATTTTATTATTAATTCACTAAGTCAGGTTTACATTCCAATAACACGTGGTGAACTTTGGGAAGAAGAGGATGAGAAAAAGAATCGTAGATTTGCAATCTATTCTGTTTTGTATGAAACACTCAGAATCTTAGACATTTTGATTCATCCACTATCCCCATACACGAGCGAGTACCTCTATTTGAGCACATTTGGGCAGAAAAAGAGCATTTTGTTAGAGGATTGGCCAAAGTCCAAAGAATCTCTAGAAGATGAAAAGATTGAAGAATCGTTTGATTTACTCAAAGAGGCCACATCTATTTCAGCTGCTGCAAGAATGAAAGGAAAGCTCAAACGCAGATGGCCACTCAATGAAGCAATAATTTGTGTTCAGAAAGGTCAAAAAGAAAAATTAGAATCATTATCTAGGCTTTTAGTTTCTCAGCTAAATGTAGAAAAGTACAACATAAAAGAAATTGAAAAGAAAGAAGGATTAGACCAAGTTTTACAATTAAGACAGTTTGAACTTCCAATTGTTCCAAAAGTTGAACTAGAAAGAAAAAAGATTGGTCCAAAAGTAAAACAACACATGGGAAAACTTGTTCAGAGATTTTCTGAAACTAGTTCAAATGATATCATAGAAGGTTTAAGCAAAGATGGAAAATTTACTTTTGATGTTGATGGCAATCAAATTGTGTTAGATAAGGAAGATTTTGTAATAGACTTTGATGCTGCTGAAGGATTTGCAGTTTCAGAACGAGAGAATTTAGTTGTCTTTATCTCAACAACAAGAAATAGCGAAATGATGGCAAAAGGTCTTGTAAAGGACTTGGCAAGAAGACTCCAAACATTACGAAAAGAACGAGGATACAATCCAACTGATGTACTTAATGTAGCATCAATCTTAGATTTAGATGAAGATTCGCTAAATATGGTCAAAGAAAAATCAAAGGATCTTGCATTTTTGGTTAGAGTAAAGCAGGTTGATTTTACACAGTCATGCAAAGAATACAAAGACGATGATATTGATGGTCAAAAAATTCGAATTTCAGTAGAGTAAGTGGTTAGCTTTTAGCTAATCTGGCATAATAAATAGAAAATTTGCTATACTATACCATGGTTAAGCAAATCAGTCTTGACGCCTGGCAAATCCAGCATCTGACTGACTTGCTAAAACAAGGCTCACTAGCAGTCTCAAAAACTAACACTCCGATTGTTCTTTATCGCCAGACTCTCGAAGAGGATGAGAATTCCTATGAGGAGATTGTCTGCACTTTAGCCTCAAATTATGTGATAGAGCAATTGGTCACATCTGGAGGTCCATTGGTTCCAAACTTTCATCAACAATTTGTGTTTACAATAGATGAGTATCCGCAAAGATTGATGAAAAAAAGTAGAGAACGTTTCTTGGAAATTGTTTCGTTACTTGAAAATCAACTAAAGTAAGCGCCCTACAGAATATAAAGACCGAAAAAAAAAGATTTTTTCATGCGTTTACTAGAGTATCAAGCTAAAGAGTTATTCAAAGAATTTGATATTCGAACTCCACTAAGTTTTGCATCAAAAGACATTGAAAAAGGCAGAAAAGATGCAAAAAAACTAGGATTTCCTTTTGTAATTAAAATTCAGGTTCCAGTTGGTGGAAGAGGAAAAGCAGGAGGAATCCAAAAATGTAGCAACGAAGATGAATTTGAATTAAAGTATCCCCAAGTTTTGGGAATGACAATCAAAGGAGAAAAAGCTAGAGCAATTCTACTTGAAAAAATGGTAGACATTAAAAAAGAATTGTACTTGTCTTTGTTTTTGAACCGTGGCAAAAGATGCTATACAATTATTGCATCAACAGATGGAGGAGTTGAAATTGAATCAGTGAAAAATCAAATCATTCGTGAAGTTGGTTCAGGTAATGTAGATGAAAATGTTGCAAAAGAGGTTGCAAAAGAAATGGGTCTTGAAGAAAAAACAGCTGATGATCTTGTAGAGATTTTACAAAAACTATCAAAGCTTACAATTGAGAAAGAAGCAGAGCTTGCAGAAATTAATCCTCTTGCAATGTTAGAAGATGGTTCATTGGTGGCACTTGATGGCAAAGTCATCACAGATGATAATTCAAACTTTCGACATGAAGAATTACAAAAATATCAAGAGATGTCAGAGATTGAAGAAAGAGCAGAAAAGAGTGGATTTTCTCTTGTTGAATTAGATGGAAATATTGCAGTAATTGGAAATGGTGCAGGTCTTGTAATGTCAACTCTTGACATGTTATCTGACAATGGAGGAAAAGCAGCCTGCTTTTTAGATGTAGGTGGTGGAGCTACCCATGAATCAGTTCATGAAGCATTAACATTGATCAGCAAAATGAAAAAAGTGAAAGCAATTCTTGTTAATCTTTATGGTGGAATTGTAAAAACCACAACAGTTGCATCAGCTTTTGTTCAATGCTATGAAGAAAATGTAATTGATCTTCCTGTTTTTGCAAGATTAAAGGGTGCAGAATCTGAAAAAGCAAAAGAGATACTAAAGGATACAAAAACAAAGTTGTTTAATTCTGTTGAAGAAGCAATCAATGCAGCAGTGCTAGGAGGAACAAAATGACAAACATTTTTGAATTGTTAAGAGGAAAAGAAGGAGATTCTGATTACAAGAAAAAAGGAGTAATTGTTCAAGGCATTACTGGAAAATTTGGTTCGTCTCATGCAAAAAGCATGATGGATTATGGTACAAACATCGTTGCTGGTGTTGTGCCAGGAAAAGGTGGTCAAAAATTTAAAAATGTTCCAATTTATGAAAATGTTAAAGAGGCAGTGGATGCAACTGGTGCAAAAATCTCTATTGTTTTTGTTCCTGCAAAATTCTTTTTAGGTGCTGCAAAAGAAGCACTCGAAGCTGGAATCAAGCTTCTTGTTGCAATTCCAGAACACGTTCCAATCAGAGATACTATGGAGATTTTAGAATTGGCAAAGAAAAATGATGCAATATTCATAGGACCAAATACACCTGGCGTTATGATTCCAGAGTTAATCAAGATTGGAATCATGCCAGCAATGCCATTCAAAGCAGGAAATATTGTAGTTTTATCAAAAAGTGGTACTCTGTTATACGAAATTTCAGATGCGCTATCAGAAGGCGGATTTGGTCAAGCCATTACACTTGGAATTGGTGGTGATCCCATCAATGGAACAAGATTGATTGATGCGTTTGATATGGTCAAAGACATTCCCGATTTGAAAGGAATGGTAGTTGTTGGAGAAATTGGTGGAGATGCAGAAGAAATTCTTGCTCAGGGAATTATTGATTCAAACTTCAAAAAACCAGTAGTTGCATACATTGCAGGTAGATCAGCTCCAAAGGAGAAAAGAATGGGCCATGCTGGAGCAATTGTTTATGGTAATT
This sequence comes from Nitrososphaerota archaeon, assembly GCA_022567895.1. Classification (GTDB taxonomy): domain Archaea; phylum Thermoproteota; class Nitrososphaeria; order Nitrososphaerales; family Nitrosopumilaceae; genus DRGT01. The sequence goes on along the minus strand of JADFGC010000018.1, from coordinate 10,595 downwards.
ATGGTTCAGCAGAATCAAAGGTTTCAATGTTTAACAGGGCAAACGTTCCTGTTGCAAAAAGACCTATTGAAGTTCCCATTCTCTTGGCAGGCAAGATGGGGCAAACTGGCGATTAAATTAATAGAGAGCGCAAATGTGTGAAATAAGATGCCAATAACTGATACAATAAAAAAACAGATAGCACAAAAAGCACGCCTTCACATGAAGATTTGCTTTAAGTGTGGTGCAAGAAATCCGATTAGTGCCACAAGATGTAGAAAGTGTCACAATCCGTACTTGAGATTAAAAAATAGAACACTAGGCGTCAAGAAGTAGACTATATCAAATAATCTAAAGACAAAAAAGTTCTTAATTTTTACAACCTATGGACCGGTCGTCTAGTGGCTAGGATGACGCACTCACACTGCGTAAGAATTTCAAAATTCCGCAAAGGTCATGGGTTCGAATCCCATCCGGTCCACCATTAATACTAATATCTTATGACAGTTTGAGTATTAGGGGGAAATGAGTACAGAAAAATCATTATCAGAAATTCTAGTAAAAGACATTATGACAAAAGCTCTAATTTCAGTAGAACCTGGAACAACTGTTTTTCAAGTAGCAAAGATGATGGAGCAAGGAGGAATTGGAGCAGTGTTGGTCAAAAAAGACGGTACTACATCAGGGATAATTACTGATAGGGATTTTGCGATAAAAATTGCTACACAAAAACTTCCTTTAGAAACTCCGGTCGATAAGGTTACATCATATCCTTTGCAAACAATAAACTCTAATGAGACAATTTTGGGTGCAGCTGATCAAATGTCATCAAAAAAAATTCGTAAACTTGCAGTAGTTGAGGATGGTAAAATAGTTGGAATTATTACTTCGACAGACTTGGTAAATCAATTAGCAAAGAAATAGTTTGAAAAACTGTTCTATTGAAGAATGGGTTTTGATTTAGACCACAAATTCTTGAATAATAGAATGTTTGAATAAATCATAGATTCAGAATTTGTCCAAAATGCTGTAACTTCTTTATCCGTATCATTTGCCTTCTTGACAAATAGGATCATTTCCTTTTCATCTTTAATGAGGAAACAAAGATTATCCTTTACACTTACAGGTAGCTTTTTGACCTTTGATTTATCAATATCATCAAAAATATACCATGATTTTTCTGATGCGGCAGTAAGAAATTTGAAGTCAACAGAATTATTCTCAAATGCATCTAGAAAATTTGCATGATAAAATTTCAAAAAGTCCTTCTCACAGCCTAAAATTAGGAATTCGTTTTCAGCACGAGAAATCATGTCAATGATTTTGCTATTTACTTGATTACCACCTCTCAGTGTCTGAAATTTTTCTTCTTGCTCAGCTAGTCCTTTTCCCATATCTGGGATGCTAGACCAGAGTTTTTTTAGAATTGGTTCTGATTTTTTCAAAGAGTTTAGTCTTTCTGATTCTGCATTAACTAGGGCAAAGATAGCTCTGTCAAGTGGGACACTAGAAAACTTTGTTGGATGATCAAAACTTGCTAGAATCATTCCTTTGTTTTGAAGGGCAGTTAATAGATGATAGGTTTCTGTTCTTGGCATTTGTAAGCTTCTGCTAATTTCAATGGCTGTTTTTGAGCCAAATTTTCCAAGATAGAAAAACACCTTTACTTGATTTTGTGTCATGCCAAATTTTTGAAGTTCATCTCTAATCTCTTCGTATTTCTCTGCGTCTATTGGACAATCGCCAAATATGAGTTTCTTAGTGGTCATTCCCATAACTGGAAAAAAGCTGATCTATGTCTTAAAAATGTGATCGATCAAGTGTATACTATTAACTACAAATGATTACAATTAATTCAAACTACATCAAATTATTCATACCAAAAAATTTTTTGTTATCTTTCAAGTATTTTTAATTATGCTTTAATCACTTGTAAAATTGAGCTATTCTTAATTGTATTTTTTTTCATTTGAACTTTAACCTTAACATAGTTTTTTTCAATTTCGATGCTAATGTTTCTAAACAAGGTTTCATATTTTGTGACTTTTTTTCCATCTGGTGTTATTGATTGTCCGTTTGGAATTAGTAAACCAACTTCAATCAAGGAATTGATTTTTCTATATCCTGAAGTTTGTGGAATTTTACAATTTTTTAGAATATCAGCAACAATTCGAGGTTTATCCAAAACTGAGTTCAAAATATCTTTTTTATCATGATCGCCAAAGGACTCTAAGATTATTCTAGCTAATTCTTGTTCCTGAATTGTAATCCATTCTGCATTGGTGTTTTTGGCTTTTTCCAATTTGACTAAGTTTTGTAAGAATTTGGTTTCTAGACCATCTGCACCAGCACCGAAAAACTCTCGCAGAACACTGTCAAATTTGTTAAAATCTTTAATTGCAGGCACTAAGCTCATTCCATGTCTTTCAATTAATCGCGCTTCAATTTTATTTAGTGTTTTTTTTCCTAGATTTTCTTCAATTGTTTTTCTTAATGAGGGGACTAGAAAGTTGTCCATACCATTTTGCATGAAAAATGTAATACAATGTAATCTATAAAGTGGCTGTTATCACTATTAGCTACATACAGATCCCTTCAAAAAAACATTTTTTCAAAAAAAATTCTTGTCATTTCCAAATATGACAAACAGTTTACTGATTTTTTATTTTTTAAACAAGGTTTTAAAAAAAAATTACGCATAGAATTGTTATTTTTAATTACAAGTAACTACAACGTAAAGTGTTGTAGTATAAAGTATGTAATTGTAAAAGACGTCCAAAGCATTTTTACCAAAAGTGGTAATAAGTAAATAGAAGTTGATCGCTAGATTACTAATAAAATGGCAGTAGATTACATGACACAAATAATGAAAAAAACAGAAATTATTTCAATTAGAATGGATTCTAACCTTAGTAGTCAGCTACATAAAAAAAGTGAAGAGCAAAAAGTTAGTCTTAATACTTTGATTAACAATATGCTTGATAAGCAAGTACATTGGTATGATCTAACTAACGAAATTGGTTGGGTAAGCATTTTCAGAGCTACGTTTAAAGAACTAATGGATTCAATTTCAAAAGAAAAAGCCATAAAGATTGGTCAAACTGTAGGAAAAGATGATCTTCAAAACTCTATCAATTATTTTTATGGAAAAATAGATCTGACTACTATCTTGGATTTGCTAAAGCGTAGATTTCAAACTATGAAGGTACAATTTAGACAAATTTCACATAATGGAATAGAGAAAATCATCATTCAGCATGACCTAGGTAAAAATTGGCCACATCTCATAGTTTCAGAATTAAACGAGCTACTTAATGAGATAGGGTATAGAATCATAAATGATGCGTACAACAAACGAGGATTTTCCTTCCAGATCATTTCAATTAGAGATGATTAAATTTTCAACTAGACAAAGTTCCTCAAATCTTCAATTAATTTCAAAATTTGTATTAATTTCAGCTTGAATTATTGGACGAAAATTTATGAACTTTACAAACATGATAGGCCAATTGGTTTTAGTTATAATTAATGAAAAATATTATAGTTTCTTAGAAGTTTTTGTGTGAAATTCTTCTAAAGTTTGTTCTAATCTTTGCTTTCTACGCTTCTGAATTAGACTGTACACAATCATTCCGACATTAATTATTGAAACAATTTCAATTAGATCAACTCCATAAAGTAAAAAGTCTAAAGCTGGATGTAGTCTTGAAATAAGACCAAACTCAAGGTAAAGATCCGCATTCCAAACCATGTGTGGAATTTGAATGAATTGAATTATTGCAATTATGATTATACTTCCTAGAATTTTATTTTCATACCAGGTCCAAAATCTTTTCCATGTATTCATACGATTTTCTTATTTTAACAATAATTAAACAACTCGAAAATTAGTAAAAACTAATTAGACCAAACTAACTTTTTCAAGCCTAAAAATTTCTTAATTTTGTTAAGGATAGCTAACATTTTAAAATTACAAAATTCTTTGATTTGTATGACAAATGAATGCGAGCATTTTTCTCAAGCAAAAAATGTCTCACCAAAAACAAAAGGATGTGAAGAATGTGAAAAAGAACATTTACCTTGGGTAGCAATTAGAATGTGCCTTACTTGTGGACATGTTGGTTGTTGTGATTCTTCAGTAGGACGTCATGCTACAAAGCATTTTGAAGAAACTGGACATTCTGTCATGGAAGCAGTGCATGATCACCCATGGAAATGGTGCTATGTTCACAAAGATTACTACTGAGACTTGATCAAATTGTATTGCATATAGAAAAGTTAAGGAAGCTCAGAGGGCAGGGCATGGGACGATAAGATATGGTATAGAACACACAATTTGTAATTATCATCTCAATTGATTTTTTAATAGTCAAAAATAAACTGATTCGATTTGAAGAAATACGGGCTTGGAAAATGGGACCTTTCAGATTTAGTAAAGAATCCAAAAAGTCCAGCATTTGAAAAGCAAATTCAACTTGTTGAAAAAAAGGCAAAGCAGTTTGAGAAAATTAAGTCAAAACTTGACCCAAAAATGCCTCAGAAAAAATTCTTTGGCATACTGCATGATTTAGAGGATATTTCAGAGAAAATGAGTATTGTTGGAGGGTATGCTTCTTTGTCATATGCATCAGATACTCAGTCTGATGAAGCAACATCATTGATGACTAGAATGTCAAAACTTGGCTCTGAGATTTCAAACAGAGTTTTGTTTTTTGATCTTTGGTGGAAAAGAGTTGTAGATGAAAAAAATGCAAAACGATTGATTAAAAATTCTGGTGAATTCTCACAATATCTAACTCATAAGCGCCTTTTAGCAAAATATTCTCTAACAGAGCCTGAAGAAAGAATCATCAACACATTAGATGTTACTGGCATCATAGCACTGGTAAAATTGTATGATAAAATCACTAATGCATTTGAATATCAAGTAAAAATTCATTCAAAAACTAAAAAGATGACTAGGGAAGAATTAACCAGTCTAGTACGTAGCCCAAAATCAAAAGTTCGTGAAGCTGCTTACAAATCATTATTTTCAAAATTTAAAGAAAACAAGGGAGTTCTTGGCGAAATTTATCAAAATATTGTTCTTAATTGGAAAGATGAAGGAATCGAAATCAGAGGCTATGCATCTCCAATTACAATGAGAAATGTTGGAAATGATGTAGATGATAAAACCATAACTTCTCTTCTTGAGGTATGCAAGAAAAATGCCCCTGTCTTTCAAAAATTCTTTTTACAAAAAGCAAAGATGATTGGAATGAAAAACCTAAGACGGTATGATCTTTATGCGCCATCGGTGAAAATCAAAGAGAAGAACTATCCATATGACAAATCAGTAAAACTTGTTTTTGAGTCGCTAGAAAAATTCAGTCCTAAACTCTCAAATTTTGCAAAAAAAGTTTTTGCAGAAAATCATGTTGATTCATCAAATCGCCCTGGAAAAAGAGATGGAGCATTTTGTAGCACATTATCTCCAAAAATCACTCCTTATCTACTTGTGAATTTTACTGGAAAAACAAAAGATGTGTTCACCCTTGCTCATGAACTAGGTCATGCGGTTCACAGCCAAGCGGCTTCAGACAAATCCATACTTGTTTCAGATGCACCGTTGCCATTAGCCGAAACAGCTTCTACCTTTTCGGAATTATTACTCTATGATAATCTAGCAGATGAAATTTCTGATGATGAAAAAAGGTTGATGCTATCTGAAAAGATTGATGATCTTTACGCATCAATTATGAGGCAAGCATTTTTCACTTTATTTGAGGTTGATGCTCATAAACAAATTGCAAATTCTACGACAGTTGACGAGTTATCAAAGACTTACTTCAAAAACTTGCAAGTGCAGTTTGGAAATTCTATAAAACTAACTGATGATTTTGCCTTGGAATGGTCTTGCATTCCTCACTTTTATCATACTCCTTTCTATTGCTACGCCTATTCCTTTGGAAACTTGTTAGCACTTTCATTGTTTCAAAGATACAAAAACGAAGGAAAGGACTTTGTTTCTTCTTATATCAACATCTTGGCTGCAGGAGGAGCTGAAAAACCTGAAACACTGTTATCAAAGTATGGAATTGATATTCGTTCTACAAAATTCTGGCAAGATGGATTTGATTACATAAAAGAACAAGTTAATTCATTGTCGAAATTAAACTGATTTTGATTTTATAATAATATGGGGCTGGCAGTCATACGCACAGACTGCCAGTCTTTTGTTCCCCGATCGGTTTGAATCGATGTCATCAAAACATCAAATATTAGGAATTTAAATCTTAGTTCTAATTTGAAAAAATCTTTGAATGAAGTTATATGATATTTTGAATAATTCAAGTTATGATCTATGATATTTTGATCATGGGAGCCGTAGTAGTAGGAATTGTTACATTTCTTGTAATACGTCGAATTAGAGAAGATTAGACTAGTTTTAAAATTCAAGTTTTATTTAACAAAGAAAATTAAAGAATCTAATGTTAGAAACTAACGATGCTGTAAAGGTTTTAGAAACTATTGCCAAAAATCTAATTGGTGTTGGAAAAAATGCTTCAAATTTTCAAAAATTACCTGATACATTTTGGGGATATTTTGCAAAAGGACATGATCAAAAAGGAAAGTTTGGCGTAATAGTAACCTATTCTGAAGAGGGTTCTGATGTTGATGAACTGATTAAAATGTATGAGGAATGGGTTTCAAAAAACAAAACAGCACAAAAAAACAACTAAAAACATTTCAAGTGATGTAAAAGAATCATTTCATAGATTCGTTATCAGAATCGAGAAAATATGGTAGTAACATTAATAATTTCACTTGAAAACGAGCACCTTGTGTATAAAATAATTGTGTTAATTGCAGTTATTGGATTTTCATTTTACAATATTTCAGATGCTACTGCACAAGTACAATCGCCTCAACTTTCTACTTTTCAAGAAACCGCTCAAATTCTGATTGACAAACAAATTTCAAACAATGTTACTGCTTCAATTACTCTTCAAAGTACAAGTAATCAGGAGATTAGAATTCCAGTGGAGCTTGAGCAACAAATTCGAGAAAATGAAAGAATTATTGCAATCGTATTAACTAGTGAGAATCAATGTGTTCTTGGAGTTTTAGATGAATCATGTATTATGATTAATGTCCTAAGAGATCCATCAGATAGAGGAATAATAGAGATTCAAGACAATACAAGAGAGATTGGTGATTCATTAATTGACACCATCAACGAGGTTTTTGATACTAATGCAGAATTTCATTCTGTTTATTTGCACCAAAGTGCTTTTACGAATCAAGCGTTAGAGACATCTGGAGTAATATCTGGTAGAGGAACCGTTTCTGCAGTATATACCATGCCACTAGAAGATACTGAAACAATGTATTCTAAAATTTCTGCAATGTTAATTCCACAAATAATTAGAGATTCTGGTGGATTTTATGAAACTGCAAAGAACTTATCCTCAGAGCCGAAATCAGCAGTGACTTTTTCAATGATCACAAGAGAAAATTCATTTCTTTATCAGCTAAAGCTTTCAGTCTCTTATTCTAATGCTGCAAACATTGAGGTTATTAGTCCATTAGAATTTTTGAAGACAGATTCTCTTCATAGATCAAATTATTTTGCAAATGGCTTTTATCCGCTTAATTCTATTTTGCATGTAGTAATTTTATCACCAGAATCAACTAATGTAAATGAAGTAAAAGGAAACATTATTCCTACTGAAGTTGTTGATGGGGAGAAAATTCCAACAGATCTTTCAATAAGTGGTTGGGTTTTTGATCCAGAATCAGGAAACAAGATTGATGGAAGATATCTATTTGGTCAGGAATTTTCTGTTAGTAAAAATGAACTCGTTTTTACTTTGGGTTCTGCAAGCATTGATCAAGTTTTAGAACTTGATGAATCAATTATTGTTTTAATTATTGTGATTGCATCTGGTGCAGCTGCTGTATTTTTCTTGAAAGGATTCAAAAAGAAAGTTTAGATAAGTAAAACTGCTGCGGCAAAAACTGTTGTCCACTTGCCATTTTTGTTTCCAATGGCGATTTGTGTAGTGTTAGAAGTCTTGTAAATTTCTCCTGAAATGTTCCATTGTTGTCGTTTTTCATCCCAGCTTTTATCAATATCAAAAGGAATTCCTAGTGAAGAGGCAAGCATTTGTGCTGCAATGTCTTCAGCATAATCACCAGCTTGTTTTTCTGTTTGTCCATAAGAATCGTATTCAGATAGGTAACCATAATGCTTAGCATCTTTTGGTTGGGCAATTCCAACAGAAGCTGCACATAATCTGTGAGGCTCATTTGTTTGGTTTTTAGAATAAATCGAAAAAAGGATCTGGCCCGGTTTAATTATATTTAGGCCTTCTTTTCTTGAAATTAATTTTGCATATGGTGGAAAAATGCTTGAAATCAAAACAAGATTAGTTCCAGCAATTCCAGCATCTCTTAAGGCATATTCAAAACTGGTTAACCTATCCTCGTGAACACCCTTTCCTTTGGTGAGAAATAATTTCTTTGCAACGAGGTCTAACAATTCTTCATTTTGTTTCTAGTCTAATTATTTATATTTTGAGCAAAATCGAGATTTTTAATTAAGTTGTTTTAAGAGTTCAGAAATTTCTTTTCCATGATTTTCAGCATCAATGTCTCGAAAGATTTTTCGAATTATGCCTTTTTTGTCAACCACAAATGTAGAGCGTTTTGCAAGACCCGCTATGTTAAGTCCTGCATATTTTTTGCAAGTATCTTTGCTTGTATCGCTAAGATGTTGATATGGAATTTCATATTCAGCAACAAATTTTTTCTGGGCATCAACAGTGTCAATTGAGATGGCAAACAAAACAGAATCAGTTGATAAAATATCTGAATATGAAGAGATTACACTTTTTGCCATTTTGAATACCCTTTTTGATGGACATGCAAAGAGATGATTTTTGGGATAAAAGCACAGTACTACATTTTTTTTATCTAGAAACGAATCCAGGTTGATCATGCTACCGTCATGTGCAGTTAATTCAAAATTTGGAGCTTTGTCTCCTTCCTGCATGACTCTATTATTCTTGTAGACTATATAACAAGTGACTTAGATGTTAGTAGAAATAGTAACTAGAATATTTATAGAATAATACTTATGTTTTGTTAAATTGGAATTAGAGTTTTTTCAATCAGAGGGTTTTGTAATTGGGTATTATGTTGTGACAGTAGCTGCATCACTTGCATTAATTAAAGAAACAAAAAAACGAATAGTCGATTTAAAAAAAGGCTTTCGTTCTATGAAATATGCGCCAATTGCGTATGGAATACTTTTTGCTTACATCTTTTTGGTGTTTGAATATGTAGACTCAATTCCAATTCTTAATTGGAGTTGGTTAGGATACAACATTGCTTTTGGTCCATTTGCGGATCAAGGGTTTTGGGGAATCGTGCCGTTTCTTCCACTACTTGTTTACATGTTTATTCATATCAACTATGTAGAAGAGCTATATTTTAGAAAATCAAAAAAGATGGTTGTAGTTTGGGCATTAATGCACATTGCTATGGGAATAAAGATTCACATGGCATTAGTGCTATTGCCAATTGGATTTTTGTTCAAGTATATTTATGATAAAAAAGGAATTGAGCATTCTTATGCAATGCATTTTGCAACAAACGTGTTGATTGTAATATCGCTATTTTTTTCGTTTCTTTCTTGATTCACGTGGCTCTCTAGTAAGAAAAATCCAGCCAACGAAAGCACCTAATATGAGATTGGTCACTCCCAACAGGGTATACATGAAAGTTGGTTGCCATTCACCAAGACCGTGTCCTATTATAATTCCAAATATTCCTGTTCCAAAAAACAAAGCCATTAGAACTTTTAGTTTTTTTGCTGGAAGATTCTTGAATTGCATCGTCGATTTGCTCAATATTGGACATTATTAAAAATTGACGGTGATTTTGCAAACATGATCAGCCCAAGAGATAACACTTTAAACTATCCAAATTTGCATTTTACCTCGTGCCAATGTAGCTCAGCCTGGCTAGAGCATTCGCCTTGTAAGCGAAAGGTCGAGGGTTCAAATTCCTCCATTGGCTTTACTTCTAACAGAATAGCTCACTAATTTGTAACAATGGTTTATTAGACCATAAAATTGGCTGTTGATTATCGGAATAATGACGGAGCAAGCAATGAGCTTTTTCTGTCATTGCTTAAGAGAGAAAAAAAATGACAACATTTCAACAATTAGGAATTAAAAACACCATTTTAGATGGGTTAAAGGAAATGGGATTTTCAGAAACTTTCCCCATTCAAGAAGCTGCAATACCAGCTTTACTTATAGGAAGAGATGTAGTTGGTCAGGCCCATACAGGTTCTGGAAAGACTGCTGCTTTTGTACTACCAATGCTGCAAAACATTACTCCAAAAAAAGGAATCCAAGGTCTTGTTATAGCTCCAACAAGAGAGCTTGCAATGCAAATTACTGGTGAGATTAGAAAGTTTGGCAAGCATACTGGAATAAAAGCTGCTACCATTTATGGTGGACAGGGCATGGGAACCCAGCTTGAAGCATTAGCCAGAGGTGTTGAAATTCTTGTTGCAACTCCTGGAAGACTAATTGATCATATGAAAAGAGGCTCAATCAAAC
>JADFGC010000068.1:0-5734 GCA_022567895.1 Nitrososphaerota archaeon | reverse complement strand
TTTTTCTGCAAAAGCAAGAATTTTGGGATATTGATCTCTTGCTAATGATTTGGTAGGATAGATAAATAACGCAAAAATTTTTCCAGACAAACTTTGATTTTTTATTTTTTGAATAATTGGAATTAGAAAAGCCTCAGTCTTACCTGAAGCTGTGGGAGCTTCAATGACAACATTGTTTCCATAGAAAATTTCTTTTATTGCATCTTCTTGAAATTTATAAAATTTGTTAATTCCAATTTTATTAAGATGTAATGATATTTCTTTTTCAAGGCCTATTTCATCAACACTTGAACCCATGATTGGATTTGGTTTTTTAATTGTCTTGTAATGGGAAACATAATCTTTTTTTGAAAAAAGAATATTTTTGGTAAGTGAATCAGGCTTGTGTTTTCCAATCATAGCCTCAATTTCATCCTCCTGCCGGATGATCCCCTCCTGTTTAAGGCCTTTTTTCATCTGATTTTCCTCTGGCAGTTTTCCTTCATCAAATCTGTTTAGAAAATCAAGGTATACTTCATCTGGATTTTTTCTATGGTCTAGAATACCTTGAAGCTCACAGTTTGAACATGAAATCACAATTTTTTTGTTAAACGTTCTCTGAATGTCAAGATTTGAACCACATTTGGGACATCTATATCTCATATTCCTCACAGAAGTATGATTTTGGATTTATTGTTTGATATGCAAATAGTTTTGATCTGCGAATAGTATAGCGATCATACAACTATCGACCTGCTTCCCTCTGTCAGAGAACATGGTAAATCACAAACAAAGTTTATCTATTGTTTTGTTTTCGAAAAACTCATGGGAGCAGGAAATTATACAAAAGAAGTAGCTTCAAGTCATAAAAGATTCCAAACCTCACTAAAACAAGCAAAAACAAGACCAGCAGTAATGAATGCATATTGGCAACACAAGCAAGAGCATGAAAGGCTGCTAGCTAAACACCTCAAAGAAGAAATGCAGGATGTAAATCGTATTAAAAGTAAAATACCATACCGATAGTTCGTCAGAAAAAGTTCAAAAATGGGATTTAGGATTCTTCCAATCCAACTTGTTATTTTTAATTTAAAATTTTGAAGTAACGACATTATTAAACAACCAGATAATTAGAATAGCTAAATTTGAAAAAAACCGAACTCAATAATATTCACAATATTGATTGCCTTAAAGGAATGAGCTTGCTATCTGACAAGAAAATTGATCTAATCATTACAGATCCCCCGTTTGCTATTAATTTTAAAGCGGCAAAAGCAAATTACAACAGAACTGCGTCTAGAGTAATCAGTGGTTACAACGAAATCAAACCTGAAGATTACTATGATTTTACATATAGTTGGATGGTAGAGGCTTACAGAATTTTAAAAGAATCTGGCAGCATGTTCGTATTTTCTGGCTGGAATAACCTCAAAGACATTCTAATGGCATTAGATGATGCCGGGTTTATCACTGTAAACCACATAATTTGGAAATACCAATTTGGAGTAGTTACAAAAAAGAAATTCGTTACGTCACACTATCATTGTCTTTACGTTTGCAAAAACCAAAAAAAGAGAAAATTTTTCCCTTTTTCAAGATTCAAAAAGCAATCAAAGACAAAAGAAGGTCGAAGTCTTCATTATAGAGACAAAGAAGATGTTTGGGACATTAAAAGAGAATATTGGACTGGAGATGAAAAAACTCCAACTAAATTACCTGCTGAATTAATTGAAAAAATTATTCAATATTCAAGCAAGAAAAATGACATTATACTTGATCCCTTTTTAGGATCAGGTCAAGTAGCTTTTGTTAGCAAATCATTAGGAAGAAAATATTTGGGATTTGAAATCGTTAAGAAATATTACAATTTTGCAAAAAAGAGATTGGACAAAAATGTATACCGTTTCAAAAAATGATTTATTTTTTTGATATTGAATCTTCGGCTCTTCCAATTTTAGAAGAAATAAGATTTCTAAGCTCATCATCTGATTTATTTTTAGGATCTACCCCGAGATTTTTTGCAATCATTTCGAGTTTCTGTCTTTCACTTTCAACTGGACCATCAATTTTCAAATTTTCATTTGAAAAATCTTTCATTTGATCTTGCATACCGTCTTTAGCTTTCTTGTATTCGTTCATTGCTTTTCCAAATTTCTTTGCAGCTTCAGGCAGTTTATTGGTGCCCAAAATCAAAACCAGTGCAGCAAATATGATGATTATCCATTCACTGCCTCCAATATTTAGGATATAATCAATCACAAATTATTTTGGTAAAGTTCTAAAATTAAAGCTTTCAACATATCTTTTGAGTCTAAAATTACTAAATAAAATAGAAAAAATGGAATTTAATCCAGTTTTATCATCTTAGAGAGTTTGCAAACTCTTGCAAATATACAATCTTCTCATCTAGGGAGAATTCTGTAAATTCTTCCATCATGGATTTGAATTGAGCATGTTTTGCAGTTTTATCTTCATCAGATATACTGGCATATTCTGCCTTCATTTCCTTAAAGTGAGTCATGATAGTTTCTTTATCTTCATCAGATAATGATGAAAATGCTTCCTTCATTTCCATGAATTGTGCATATTTCGCTTCACGCTCTTCGGGAGTTAGATCAGCATATTTACTCATCATACTATGGTGAGACCATTTACCATCCATTGAAGAATAATCAAAAGATTTCTCGATTGTAGTTATTTCATATCCTTTTAGGGCATCTACAACATAGATAGTTGCTGTTTTAGTTCCATCATCATTCTTGTTCATGCTAACAAGTTTCCACACCAGGAATTTCTCTCCTGCATCATTAACTGCAATACCAATGTTAGCTTTCTTTACATTTGGATAATTGTAGGATGCGACAGATAGAGCTATAATGTCATCCATTTTCTCATGTGCAGTTTCTCTAGTTACTGCTTCTGAACCAGATAGTTCACCAATCTGAATTTTCATGTGTTTTTTGTAATGAGTTGTACCATCCCATTTAGAATAATCTCCGCCTTCAGCCACCACATAGGGAGTAGCAAAGACAAAGATCAGTGCAAAGATTGCTGCAAATACTGGAATCATGTACTTTGTTTTTTTGTTCACAACCAAACGCCAAATTCATCATATTAAAATCGTATTATGAAATCGTACGTTACAATATACGTTTAGGCTCACAGATTAGACATTTTTAGCAGAGAACAAAATTGTGTCAGAATTAAGAATTTTCAAAGATAAAACGACATCAAGCTATCCTTCGCAACCTATTCCATCTTTAAGTAATTTCATGGTGTATGCGATGCCAATTTAGCTAAATCACCACGCATTATCGTTCTCTTGACCAATAGTTATCCTACCTACCCAAGTAGCACCTTCAGATGTATCAAATCTAATCTGATGATCACTCCCATCTTCGAATTGGTCTACAAGGTCTAAAACAATTGTGACAATTGGACCCGGTTGTAATTCGCTTGAAGATTGCAATAATCCACTTGCACCATCAGTTAAAATGACATAATTACCTTGACTAGGTGCAGTACCTTCATAATTATCAATGACTCCTACATTGCCTTGAAAGTTGTAAACGGTTCCAGAAAATCTCAATTCAGAAATTGAAACTGGTTGTACACCTTCATTTCTAAGATAAATTGCAATGCGTTCATCTTTTTCTTTTGCATTATTTTGTATTCCTGCACTGTTTTTTAGCATAGTAATTCCATCATGTGCTGTTAATTCATTCAAGTCTCTAGCATCATATCCCGAAATCTTAAGAGGTTCAAACTGTGGTGTTCCCACAAAGTCGCCTGGTATACTTTGATAGGCAACGAAAACAAAAATCATCGATACAATAATGCCAGTACCAATTCCTATTAACGCCTTTTTCAATGCAGAGTGTTTTGACTGGTCGTAAAATAATACCAGTATGTAATATTTGAACAACAGAATTACTGAACTGTTGAAATCTAAGAATTAAGAATTTTCAGGATTAAACCGTTCGTATCAAATGTCATCCCCAAAATTTTCTAGTCTGAGTTTATTAGTTCAGATTGGCAAAACTCCCCTGAGCAATTATCCATATCAGTCTTGTCTAACTCATTAGTTTGTAATTCATCAACTCTGCAACACATACATGCACAATCTCCATAGTAATGTCCGCATTCAGCACATTTTATCTTGAATCCTTTACGTCCAGTAGAAGGTGAATATCTTCTTAGATACTGTTTTACAGTTTGAACAAAATAAGACGTCTTTGGGATATGTTTTATCACATTGAGCACAATAGTTTTGAATTTTGTAATCTGGTCTTGCCATAATTCATTTTTTACATTTTATTCTAATTAATATTTGCCCAAATCTAGAAAAATACTCATGACACTTAGCCCAAAAAACTTTGGACTTGCTGGAGGAATTTTAGTTAGTCTTACCTTGTTTGCTGTATCGTGGCATGCAATTTTGACAGATCTTGGATATGAGTTTGTGAAAATTTGGGAAGACATGCACTTTTGGTATGAATTAAATTCGCTTGCAAGTCCGGTGGGAAGCTTGGTAGGACTAGTTGATGGATTTGTACATGGTTTTGTGTATCTCTTTATTTTTGCTTGGCTGTATAATTGGTTTGAAAAAAGAAAAAAGCTAGCTAAGAATTAAGAATTTTCAAAGATAAAACGTCAGTGAAAAAAAGGATTAGTGAAGCTTTTCCATTTTGGAACACAATATTTGGCGAAAATTCCGCCTTGCTTAATATCAAATCTACCTATTACACTATTGAGGTAAAAACAAATGGAACAAATCGCATATATCAAAGGCGCAAAGAAAGCAACCATGTCTTTTGGATATATAAGTACAGAAAAAGTACAAACTTCATCTAAAGATTAATTCTAAAGATAAAACGTCAGTGAAAAAAAGCGAGTTTTAGCCGCCTATCTCTTCTTCTTTGCTGATATATTTTCCTGTGTCGTTTTTTCCAAAATAAATCAGTTCTATGATTTCAGATTTCATTTTATCATCAAGTTTTAATCCTTTTTTCTCCAAATAATTGAATAATTGTTTACTGTGAATTTTCATCTTCCCTCAAATCTAATCTATTAAGTAGTAATACTAATTATTTTCTTTGTGATTTGCCATATTCACAATAAAATTAATTGATGATCAAAAAGTATGAAGTTTTTCAAAGATAAAACGTCAGTGAATTGCATTGATAACTAGTTCATATGTGATGTATCAAGTTGACAAATTCAAATTTTAATCCAATAGAATACAAAAAAAGAACAATAAAGATTTGGAATGAAGTAGCACCACGCTATCACAAAAGATGGGCAAGTATCGATTCTGGACCTTTTCAAAGTACTACAAAGTTAGTCAAGTTAGCTAAAATCAAAAAAGGAGACATTATTTTGGATTTAGCATGTGGCACTGGGGTGGTTACTAACAAAATTTCCTCCAAGGTTGGTAAGGAAGGAATGGTGATTGGTATTGATACTTCAAAAAAAGCAATAAGTATCGCAAAAAAATTTAATGCTAAAAAAAATAATATAGAATTTGTTTTATCTGATGCCGAGAATTTTTACTTTAACAGACGCTTTGACGTAATTACATGTCAATATGCATTATTTCTCTTTCCAAATTCTCAAAAAGCATTGCATACTGCAAAAAAACTTCTCAAAGAAAATGGAACCATAGCAATATCAGTTCATGGTAAAAACGTTCCATTTTTTGATAACATTCTTGATGCAATACTAAAATTTATCCCTGATTATATCCCGCTAGGTG
>JADFGC010000067.1:0-5740 GCA_022567895.1 Nitrososphaerota archaeon | reverse complement strand
ATATTCCAATAATTCTAAACAACAAATTGACTTCAGGTTCGGTATCAAAAATTAACTTGATTTTAGAAATTAGAGGCAAATCAAAGATAACATGTGAGCTCAAAAGACATCTTTCACCAAAAACTGTTGGAATACTTTCTCGATCACTACCATTAGAAGGAAATGCTCATCTTTTAGGAAAATCAATTGTTTATCTTGAGACTCCAATAAATTCTGGAATTGAACGGGCAAGAAGTGTGTTCAAAAAAGGAGATATTGCATTTTTACCAGCTGGGGGAAGTATTTGTTTTTTTATCGGAGACAGTGAACCTGGAAAAAAAATGACCCCACTTGGAAAAATCACTTCAAATGTTGATGCATTAACTGAAGTAAAATCTGGCGATGTGTTTTCTCTTTACGCTGATAAGGGCTGATAAACATGATGTCCACTATATCCACCAACTTTTTTCACAGTTCCATTCTGTAATGATTTTTTCAAATAAGCATTTGCAGTAGAGATTTTTACTCCTGTCTGTCTTGCTAGTTCTTGCACAGTAATTACTTTGGCACTTTTGATTGCTTTCATAGCTTGTTCATCTGTCAAAATAACTCGAATCTCAGCCTTTACAGATCTTTCTTCACCTTTATCGTCTTTCTTTCCTTTCTTTGATTTTGTACCTGCTTTTTTAGAAGCATCACTAGCTTGTTTTTTTTCTGCTTGTGCTGGTGATTGTTTTTTTGCTCCACCCATAAAAAATTGAAAAATTAACTCCACTTATAAACGAAAAGTAATGCAAGAAATTTTTCAAATATAAATAACATTTGACGGGTGAAAGATCATGGGTGTAATAGCAAAGGGCGCAAAATGCAGCGTTGATGGTTGTACAAATGATGGTGTACGATCTCTTAACACCAAAAAGGTAGAAAATGCTGGCCTACGAGTAAATTCCCAAGGCAAAAAAACGGTCCTTTGCAAACAACATTACAAAGAATGGAAGAAAGAATCTAAAGATGATAGGGACTTGGAACGTGCCAGGTATGATAAATTCTAGCGTTTTTTTTGCTTTGGTTTGCTTTCGTAAAATTTCTCTGTTGAACTAAAATAGTCATCACTTAATTTTTGATAGAACGAATCTAATTTTTTATACAGGTGTTTTGGCTTTCGAGGTTTTTGGTTACTAAGAACGTACAGTGCAAGTATGGGAAAAGCAATTGTCGCATCGGCATACACTGTAACCATGTCATGATGAGCATCTTGTACTTTGCCCCAAGTTTTTCCTTCTTGAAGTGTTGCACCTGACAAACCACCTGTATCTGGCCTGGCATCAGTGATTTGTATTATGTAATCTTGACCTCCATCATCTCTTCTCAAAATTTGATCAAGTAAAGGACCAGTTTGTTGAGCTGTATTTTTTGGAACTCCGCCACCTAATTCAACAATTCCAGATTTTTTTGAATTGTACAAAATAGATGCTTGCTCAAGAATCTCACGTACAAAATCTAAGTTGTATTGTTTACCTCGTAAACGATGAACTGACAAATTCAATGCTAATGAAGAATCTTTTAATGCTGAAACGTATACGGGGACATCATAATCATAAGCAGTTGTCACAAAACTTTTTTCAGGATATTTTGATTTTTCTTTACTGATTTTTCCCATTAAATTACAAAATTCAGCAGTTGTAAATGGTTTATCAATTAGTTTTTCTTTAAACATTTTCTGAATTACTTGATCTTGCGCTTCAAGCGTTTCATAAAATTTGATGTATACATCCCTAATTCGAACAATTTGATTTTCATATAATTTCATGTCATCAACATCAAAATGACCTTGTTTCACTGGTAATCCCCATGAAAAATGATCTTCGTGATACACATTAGCTCCTGTTGTGATAATCCAATCAACAAATCCCCTTTCAATCAAAGTTTTGAAAATTCCTCCAAAACCAACAGGAGTCATAGCTCCAGAAACAGTTAGGCAGATAGTTGCATTTTCTTTAATCATTTTAGCATAAAGCTTTGCAGCTTCGCCAAGCTGCCTTGCATTAAACCCCGAGCCTGCATAAACCTCCACCAGGTCCTCAATCTTCATTTTTGGATCTAGTTTGATATGAGGAATGTCTTTTCCTTTGAAACTATGATGATCCACAAATCAAAAAAATTATTCGCTAATTAATACTTACGAAATTCAATATATTTTTTGAATGAAAGTATATTGATGTCCTTACGACTAGTTTTATTATTGTTAAAAACAAGAATTAGAAATTATGAAAATTGTTGACATTTCAAATCCTGAAAGAATTAACCGAAAACCAGACAAGACAACCGTCCTTCTTTCTGATGGGAATTTTTCTGAGCAAGGATTTTTGATAAAAAGAATAGAATTAAAACTCTATACTGAAAAATTAGATGAAAAACTTGGACCATATTCATTGATTACAGCAAATATTGAAACTGATAAGGGAATAATTGAAATGATTTATGATGAAGGTTTTCGTGGAGAAAATGCTTTAGAAAAAGCTACAGAATTTGTAACAAATAATTTAGGAATTTCATCTTTAGTTCTAAGATCCATTGTTTCATTAAAAGAGGAACTAAAAAAATCTAATTAACAAAAGTTCTGGGTAATGTGCAATACATCATCAGAAATCACAACACCAATTCCTTCTTTACCATACTCTTTGAAAAGAAGATTTTCTCTATGTGATGGACTGTCCATCCATGATTGTACAACACGTGTACCAATGCCAGTAAGATCATCAGGATAGCTAATTTCTGCCAAGTTTTCTGCTCCTTTCAAAATATCTCCATTTGATAACTCTCTTGCACAAACAAAATTGGCTTGTTCATATCTATCTACTACATCTTTTCCCTCTGGAGAAATATGGGATAGATAATTTCTCTCACTCATGTCTTGACTGTGTTTTTTTGCAATTTCTGCAATTGTACTACTCCAAGGGAGAGGTTTTAAACCGTGTAATTTTCTTACTTCATTTACTTCATAATGAATATCAAATGCGATTTGTTCAGTACTCATTTTTCGTTCTTCTTTAGTTGTATTTGGTTCAGAAAAAAGATCATTTGATAAAATTCCAGAATTTCCAATAGCTACTGCTGTACCCAGCAGAACAGTTACTGCTAGTATAATCCAACCAAATGAAGCCAAAGTATCCCTTTTGAATGATTTTTGATATTCACCTTTTGTATGTAATTCAAAATCACACCAATACAACTTCATTAATAGAGCCAAATTTTATTCAGAATATCTCATTCTGTACAAAAATTAACTCTACATGTTACTTTTTTTAGCACAAGATTTAATTCAATTATAATTTCAGTTTCAAACTGTGCGGATTTTACAATTACACTGTGATAGTATAGAATATACCCCTACCAAAAAGGAAATAAAATCTGCTGAAGAAATAACTCCTGAAACAAAGAAGTTTCAAGAAATTGTTGTAGCTTTTGTAGCTATAGAAGAAGGAGATGATTCATCGGTTGCAAAAAAAGCAATGGATGAGATTTCTGAATCAATGAACAAAGTGGGTTGCAAAAAATTACTTCTTTATCCTTACGCTCATCTAAGCTCAAACCTTGCATCACCTTCAACAGCTTTAAGCATTTTAAAGCAAATGGAATCATCTGCAACTAATTTAGAAGTATCTCGTGCCCCTTTTGGTTGGACAAAATCATACAAAGTTCAAGTTAAGGGACATCCTCTTGCTGAAAACTCTAAAGTAATAACAAAAGGTGATGTAGAAGAAATATCTGAACAAGTATCTATCGCATTAGAATCAGAACAAAAAATCAAATCCTTTTGGCATATTCTTTCTCCAGACGGTAAGATGACCAAACTTTCAAACTTTGATTTTAAGAATCATCAAAATTTAGAGGTGTTAGCAAAATATGAAACAGCAAAAAAACGAAGTGTTGATGAACCTCCTGCACATGTAAGTCTGATGAAAAAATTGGCAATTGCAGATTATGAACCTGCATCAGACTCTGGTAACATGCGGTTTTATCCAAATGGCAGATTGATAAAATCTCTAATGGAACATTATGTGACTGAGAGAGTTAAAGAGTATGGCGGTTATGAAGTTGAAACTCCAATAATGTATGATTCACATCATCCAAGTATGGAAAGCTACTTTAACCGATTTCCTGCAAGACAATATAATATACAATCAGAAGGAAAGCATCTTTTTCTAAGATTTGCAGCGTGTTTTGGCCAATTTTTAATGGCAAGTGACTTTCAGATGTCATACAAGCACTTACCATACAGATTATACGAGTTAACAAGATACAGCTTTAGACGAGAACAATCTGGTGAACTGGTAGGATTAAGACGATTACGGGCATTTACCATGCCTGATTGTCATTCATTTTGTAAAGACATGCCACAAGCAATTGATGAATTAAAGAAACGTTTCGATCTTTCTAAAGAAGTAATTCACGAATTAGGTCTTGATGATCAAGATTATGAAATGGCCATTAGATTCACAGAAGAATTTTACAATCAAAATAAAGAACTAATCTTAGAATTTGTAAAAAAACAAGGAAAACCAGTTTTAGTTGAGATGTGGAAAGAGAAATTTTTCTATTATGTTTTAAAGTGGGAATTCAACTATATTGATAATCTAGGAAAAGCATCTGCATTATCTACAGATCAAATAGATGTTGAAAATGGTCAAAGGTATGGAATTGAATTTATTGATGAAAACAACAAACCACAACATCCAATCATTTTACATAATTCTCCTAGCGGAGCAATAGAGCGTGTAATTTATGCACTATTAGAAAAGGCTGCAAAGAATGCAAAAGAAGGAAAAAAACCCCAATTCCCACTTTGGCTATCTCCAACACAAGTCAGAGTGATTCCATTAAAAGAAGAATTTTTAGAATTTAGTAAAAATCTTGCATCAAAGATTTCACAAAATGATGTTAGAGTAGACATTGATGATAGAAATGAAAGTATTGGAAAAAGAATTCGTGAAGCTGAAAAAGACTGGATTCAATACATATTGGTAATTGGAGAAAAGGAGGTTAATTCAGAAAATCTAAGCATTAGGGACAGAAAAACTGGTGACACTCATGAATTATCATTACAGGCATTTTTAGATGAAATTAAAAACCAAACAAAAGGAAAACCATTCTCAAAACTTAATCTACCAATGTATCTCTCTCAAAGACCACAAATAATGGTTTAATCCATCGATTTATTACGCAGTAAATTTGGAGTCCAGCTGGTGTTTGATGATGAGTTTTCTTGATTTGTACTTGAATAGAAGTCCAATGATTACAAGCTCTGATGAAAAAGCTGAACCTGCTGCAATTATTTTTGGCGTTCCTTTTGACTCTACTCATTCATACAAGCCAGGCACTAGATTTGGTCCTGATGCAATTAGGGACTCATTTAACAACATTGAGATTTTTCACCCACAATTTCAAGTAGATCTTGAAACTGTTAACATTGAAGATTTAGGAAATACAAAGAATACTGTTGTCGCTGAAGAAATGCTAGATATGGTAAAAAAAATTACTACGGAGCTTCAACAAAGAAATAAACAATTAATCATTCTTGGTGGCGAGCATTTGATAACATTGGGCTCTTACATGAGTTTTCCAAAAGAAACAGGCTATATTGTCTTTGACGCCCATTATGATTTACGTGATGAATATGCTGATATCAAACTAAGTCATGCAGCTTATCTAAGAAGAATTGTAGAACAACGTGGTGCTGATAACATTATCCATGTTGGGG
>JADFGC010000017.1:0-22080 GCA_022567895.1 Nitrososphaerota archaeon | reverse complement strand
TTTTGAATTTGGATTCTTTCATGCTTCATAGCAGATAAAATATCATCTAGAGTATTTTCAGATTCTATAATATTCGAACATCTTCCCAAAGTTGAAATCACGTGTGAATCGCTTCCAGCAACACCGATCATGTTTTGTTCGTCAGCAAATATTGTAGCTTTGGTATTTGCAAAGACATCAATATTATTGCTATTAAAAACCTCAATTAGGTCACAATGTTTTGCTTTATCCCGTATTGCATCTATCAAACTAAATGGATGAGGTGCAGAAGAAACTCCGTTCTGACGTTTTGCTTCATCTATTACTTCTTCAAAGCTTAATCCAGGTTTGATTCTTTCATGAATTCCGTATACTAAGACATGAGAATCATCATCTATTGATACTTCCTCTGCAGGATAAACCTGAATGTGTTCATACTTTTCATGGTTATTTTTGTATTCCACTATTTGAGAATATCCATCAAGGGTATTGTGATTTGTTACAAACAAAACATCCAAGCCAATATTTCTTGCTCGTTCTAGTTGTTCCTGAATCGTGACATTGCAATCATATGGCGGCTCATGTTCACCTACATTGAAATTTGAGAATAGATTGTGACAGTGTAATTCAGACGTTAGTAATTCCATCTCATCTAGCTACCAAATTAATGCAATATAATTTCTTTCAAAGATTTACTATCTAAACAAATCTTCTTCTTTTGGTCGAATAAGTGATTTTGCAGAATCATCAGAAGATGTAAATTTATAATTTCGAATAATTGCAGCAGGGCAACCTAAAGATTTTCCCATAACTAATTCAGATGTAGAGCAAAGCTCATCTGCAATTGCAATTGCTGTTACTCTAAGTGTTTTTCCAAAAGTATCTTTTTTCCCCTCATAATCTAGGATTGAATTAATTCCTGAAACTCCAATAGCACAATCCGTTTGGCCCATTCTAAATGGCCGTCCAAAAGTATCAGAGATTAAAACTGCAATATTTTTTCCGCTTTTTTGTGATATTTCTTCTCTAATTTTTTGTGCTGATTTATCAGGATCCAAAGGCAGTAATGTTGCAAAGCCATTAGGTACGTTGCTTTCATCAATTCCAGCATTAGCACAAATAAAACCATTTTTTGTTTCAACGATTATAATTCCATTTTCCATTCTAACAATTCTTTTTGATTCTGAAAGAATTACTTCCAAAAGTTTTGGATCTTTGTCATATTCAGAACCTATTCCTTGAGCAAGTAAAGAAGGAATCACGGTTGACAGATCAACTATTCGTCCTTCTTGTTTTGAAATTATTTTTTGGGATACTACAAGAATATCACCATCTTCAAATTTAGTTTTTGACAATAAATCTCCAAGTTTTTCACCAATCTCAATTTCTCTGTTTAGATGAATTGGAATAACTTCAATTGTCATGCTTACTGTCTAAAAACGGGGAAAATATTGTTTATGCTATTGTTGGCGTTTCTAATGCCAAATTGTAGTGTTTGTTTATAATATCTAAAATCTTCGAGAGGTCTTTTTCTTCAAGTATTACGTTTGCTACATCTTTGACTTTGTCTTGTGCTCTAAATGCAATTCCAAGGTCACAGATATCAAACAACGCCAAGTCATTTGCTCCATCTACAACAACTACAATGTCATCTTTAGTCTGATTCCATTCTTGAATTTTTATCTTTGCCGATTTTGCTTTATCAGAATCCACTTTGACTGTAACACCATCTAGTTTACCGTCTTTGAAAATCAATTCATTTGAAAAAACATAATCTAAATCAAGTTCTTTTTGCAATCGTTCTGTCATTATTGTAAAACCACCTGAAACCGCCATAAGCTTCCATCCAGCAGCTTTCAAAATTCGACATGCTTCCTTTGCACCAGTCATAATTGGTAAAGAATCAGCTACCTGTTGACAAGTCTCATAATCTAAGCCCTTTAGTGAATCTATTCTTTGACGAAGACCTTCTTCCCAGTTAATTACGCCTTGAATTCCTTTTTTTGTGATATCCCAAATCTCCTTTTCCTTGTTTAATTTTTCACCAAGAATTGGAAGATATTCAGCATCAAAAAGAACTCCTTCTACATCAAAAATTACTAGCAATTGATTTCTGATTTCACAACGAAAATCTAATTATATTAAAGTTAAGACGTTTTGAAGATCAGATTACCGCTAGCAATAAATCAAACTTAGTTTCTGTATTCTTTATGGGAGAGCTTGAGCACAAATATGAAGTTGATATTAAAAAAACCGAGGAAAGGCAAAAAATTCCAGAAGATGTTAAAGATATATTAAAAGAATCTGGAATGATGGATGAAAAAGGAAAATTAAAGCTCAAAGGGGTCAGCCCAAAAATGCTCAAAAAAATGAAGCAGGAGTATGTTGATTGTCCTGTGTTTAAGGCTGATATACATTTCATACAATGTTTTGTTTGTCCAAATTTTCAGAGTAGGGTAATGGGCAAAGTTCTTTGTAAAGGCGATCCCCTCAAGTAAGAAAAGCTCATTAGTGAAATTTCATATCAAAAACTAGTTTGAGTAAAGAGGAAATTGGAATTACAGCATCAAAAAAAGATGATTTTAGTGAATGGTATACTCAAGTTGTGCTAAAAGCAGAATTGGCAGATTATGCACCTGTAAAAGGATTAATCGTTTTAAGACCTGATGGATACTCAATTTGGGAGTCTATCAAAAAATCATTAAATGAAAAATTTTCAAAACTTGGAGTAAGGGATGGATTTCTTCCTATTTTAATTCCAGAATCATTATTAGCTAAAGAAAAAAAACATTTTGCAGGACTGAATCCTGAAGTCTTTTGGGTCACACATTCTGGTGAAAACAGATTGGGGGACAAGCTTGCTTTGCGTCCTACATCTGAGACTTTGGCATATTCGTTGTACTCAAAATGGATTAAAAGTTGGAGAGATTTACCTCTCAAAATTAATTTTTGGAATACAGCATTACGTGCAGAGATAAAAGGAACAAAACCTTTCATTAGAACATCGGAATTTTTGTGGCAAGAAGGCCATACTGTACACACCACACAAGAAGAAGCTGAAAAAGAAGTTTTGAAAATTTTAGATATTTACAAGTCAATCATCGAAGAAGAATTGGCAATTCCAGTAATTTCAGGTAAAAAAAGTGAGAGAGAAAAATTTGTAGGCGCTGTTTACACAACTACAATGGAATCTGTAATGCCTGATGGAAAAGCACTGCAGATGGGAACATCTCATTTTCTAGGACAGAATTTTTCAAAACCATTTGAAGTTAAGTTTGCAGATAAAGATAATGTAGAAAATTTTGTGTGGCAAACATCTTGGGGCGTTTCATGGAGACTAATTGGCGCAATGATAATGACACATGGGGATGATAAAGGATTAGTTTTACCACCAAAAGTAGCTCCAATTCAAGTAGTTATAATTCCAATTTATTATTCAGATGAAGACGGGCAAAAAGTTTTGAAAAAAGCAAATGAACTTCAAGATAATATAATTAGTAAAAATATTCGAGTTCATATTGATGACAGAGATCAACTAACACCAGGTTACAAATTCCATGATTGGGAATTAAAAGGAATTCCATTAAGAATAGAAATAGGACCAAAAGATATTGAAAAAAATAAAGTTGTTTTAGTAAAACGCTACAACAAAGAAAAAACTGATATATCATTTGATGATGTTGCCGGAAAATTAGATGGTGTTTTAGTAGATATTCAAAAACAGATGTTAATTTCTGGTAAAAAAGTGCTTGATGAAATGATTCATAACATTTCAAGCTATGATGAATTTAAGTCGCAAATAGAAAAAGGCGGATTATTGCAAACTCCTTGGTGTGGTAAACAAGAATGTGAAGAGAAAATAAAAGAAGAAACAGGTGCAGACATTCGTGTAATTCCTTTTGGAAGTGAAGATTCAAGTAAAAAATGCGTGTATTGTAACGAGCAGAGTATTTCAGTGCCAATTTTTGCCCGCGGATACTAAATTTGAGATAAACGTAATAAGTATTGGATTCTGTCTTTAGCCTATGACTACCCTTCCAGAACAGCAATCAAAAAAATCTCTTTTACAACAATTTAACGAAACGCGTTCGAGGACTCTAGAATTAGTTAAGACATTAGAAAAAGATGATTTTGTTGTTCAAACTGCCTTTTACATGAGCCCTCCAAAGTGGCACATTGGCCACGTGAGTTGGATGTACGAGGTAATTCTTAGTAAAATCGACAAAAACTACGAGTTTTATTCAAAAGAATTTTCAGAATACCTCAATTCGTATTATCAGCAATTTGGTGTACCTCAAGACAAAGGAAGAAGAGGTTTAGTTTCAAGACCTACAGTTGATCAAATCTTCGAATATTTTCAAATTGTAAATCAAAGAATGGAAAGCTTTCTTCAAAACGCAACATTATCAGCTGAAGCGTCAAAATTAATTGTAATGGGTTTTCATCATGAATGTCAACATCAAGAACTTTTAGTTTATGACCTGCAACATTTGCTTGCAGATCAGTATAGACCTGTAAGAAAAAATTCTCTACCAACACCTTCAACAATTGAACAAAAACCTGTTAAAGTCAAAGGAGGTTTGTATACAATGGGTTACAACGGAAGTGATTATTGTTATGATATTGAATTGCCAGAGCACAAAATCTATCTTAAAGATTACAGAATTGATTCATTGCTCGTTACTAATCAACATTATCTAAAATTCATTGAAGATGGAGGTTACAATGATTATAAATTTTGGTTATCTGATGGATGGGAAAAAGTAAAAGAAAACAATTGGAATGCTCCAATGTATTGGGAAAAAATTGGTGGTCAGTGGATGACACAAGATTTTGTTGGAAAACGAAAAATCAATCCAAAAGAACCTGTTTGCCATGTTAGTTTTTACGAAGCAACTGCTTATTGTAAATGGGTAGGAAAAAGACTTCCAACGGAAGTAGAATGGGAAAAAGCTGCATGTTGGGATGAAGAAAAACAAAGAAAAACTATTTTCCCATGGGGAAACGAAGAGCCGTCTTCTTCTCATGCAAATCTTTTAGAATCATATCTCTGGAATTGCTCTGAAATTGGTTCTTATCCTGAGGGAGTAAGTCCATCTGGATGCCATCAAATGATTGGCGATGTTTGGGAATGGACCTCTTCTGAATTTGTTGGGTATCCAGGTTTTAAGACAGGATTTAATGAGTACAATGACAAATGGTTTACAAATCAAAAGGTTCTTCGTGGCGGCTCATTTGGAACCCCAAAAATGTCTATACGTGGAAGTTATAGGAATTTCTTTAGATTAGATGAAAGATGGTTGTTTTCAGGTTTTAGATGTGCTGAAGACATTTAGTGTTTAGATGCTAAAACTATTGCATAGTGATTATTTTCATCTTGCCAAATTTTGTTTATGATAAATCCAGTATTTTCAAATAATTTAGGAATTTTGGAAACAGAATATTTGTAAGAATTTTCTGTATGAATTAATTCATTTTCTTCTAATGTTAATGTGATATTAGCTTTTGAGATTTGTACTGTTTGTTTTTCAAGTGAACGCAAATACATTTCAATTCTGTTTTCATCATCATTATACTGAGCAACATGAGTAAACTTTTCTAGATCAAAATCTCCATCAAGTTCTTGATTTATACGTCGTAGTACATTGAGATTAAATTTGGCAGTAATTCCTTGAGAGTCATCATATGCTTTTTCCAAGATTTCTTTTTCTTTAATTAGATCTAAACCGATTAAAAAGAGATCAGATTCTTTCATAGTTTTGTTTATTTTTTTAAGAAATTCAAATCCTTCATCTGGGGAAAAGTTTCCAAAACTTGAACCTAAAAATGCAATCAAGTTAGGTTTTTCATCATATTCTTTTAAGAATTCTAATCCTTTTTCATATGTATCTACTATACCAGTAATGTGTAAATGATCATAATCTCTTTGCAGACTTTTTGAGCTTTCTTTCAAGATTTCTGAGATATCAATTGGCATGTATTCTATTTTATCATTAAGTTTATCAAAAATATCCAAAAGTAATCTTGTTTTTATTGAGGAGCCACTTCCAAGCTCTACCAATCTGAATTGTTTGTCCAGGTATTCTGGAAGGTCATTTTTGAGTTTTTTTAGAATCTTAATTTCAGTTCTTGTCAGATAGTATTCGGGCAAAGTGCAGATTTTCTCAAATAGCATAGAGCCAGTTTTGTCATAGAAGAACTTTGGACTAATGAATTTTTGTGCCTGATTCAAACTGTATTGAATTTCCTCAGCAAAGGTCTTCTCAGATTTTGCAGAATCTGGCTTGAAATAGATAACATCTGAATCTATTCGATATTCTGAATATCCTAAATCCTGTTGAATGGTTTTTGTGCTCAAGTATTGAAGCAATAACTATTTTGTAAATAAATGCTTTGCCAAATCTTTTGAAAAGCAATTCATATTTCTTGATATAGTTCTACAGTCAACTAAAAACAATGGATGAAATTCTAAGAATTGAAAATTTACAAAAACATTTTGTTAAAAAAAGTATTTTCAGATCTCAAGCATCAATTGTCAAAGCAATAGATGATATTTCCTTTAGTGTTAGAAAAGGCGAGGTCTTTGTTCTAGCTGGAGAATCAGGTTCTGGAAAATCAACAGTTGCCAAATTAATTTTAAGATCAATTCAACCAGATTCTGGAAAAATAATTTTTGAGAATGAAGAGATAAAAGATGATGCAAAAAGCTTAAAGAAAATCAGGATGCAGTGTCAGATGATACACCAGGATCCTTACGATTCTATTAATCCTAGAATGAAAGTTTTTGATATAATTTCTGAACCACTTGAGATTCATAAACTTGGAAGCAAGGAGGAAAGAAAAAACAGAGTTATCGAGGTCTTAAAAGAGGTAAGATTAGAGCCTGCAGAAGAGATTGTAAAAAAATATCCCCACATGCTGTCTGGGGGACAACGACAACGAATTGTAATTGCTCGTGCTTTGGCATTAAAACCAAAGTTAATCATTGCTGATGAACCTGTATCAATGTTAGATGTTTCAATCAGAGCTGAAGTTTTAGAATTGATGAATGAACTTCAGAAAAAATATGGCATTACTTTCATTTACATTACACATGATTTAGCTACAGCCAGATATTTTGGACAAAGAATTGCAATTTTGTATTTGGGAAAAATCGTAGAGATGGGTCCAATTGATGATGTTTTATTTCATCCAAAACATCCATACACGCAAGCTTTGATTGATGCAATTTCAGAGCCAGACCCAGAAAACCTTCACAGAGAGAAGAAAATTCGAATCAACGAGCCTCTAGATATCGATGTTTATCAGGGGTGCAGATTTCGGGCAAGATGTCCCTATGCCATAGAAAAGTGCAAAGAAGAACCTCCTTTAGAAAAAATAGAAAATGATAGAGAGGTTGCCTGCTTTGTTAAATTGGAATAATCATTGAAGAGGTCTTGGAATCTTCTTTGCAACATGAGAGATTGATACTCTACCAGGTCCAATTACTATTATGACCAAGCAAGCAGCAAGAAGTATCAGATCAATTTGATAGCCACCCTCTCCTGTTAAATTGGATGCTTTTTTGACATAGAAAATTGCCCCCAACGCAATAATGGATAATAAAGAAGCAGATATTCTAGTCAAAACTCCAACAAGGAGAAGAGCTCCTGTCACTAATTCTGCAAGAGCAATTGGAATTTGCATTTCAGCTGGAATGCCAATACCTGTTAACCAGTCTACAAAACCAGGGTTGAATTTTCCAGATGCGTTAACAATGAAAATAATTCCCACAGCAGCTCTTAAACCCCAAAATGCAATATCAAGAAGTTTGTTTTCTCTAAATTTTGCTTCAGTCATAGTATTTTTACTACTCAAAAATGAATTGTAGGTTAATAAAAATTTTAATTACAATAAGACACAAGTGTGTATAGACTAAAACATGAGTGAAAGTGAAAAATTTCATCTTCCACCAGATATAGATCTAGAATACAAAAAATTTTGTTTTGAATTAATTCAAAGAGAAGCGGAAGGAGAAAAAATTGATTATGAAAAAGAATCAATTAATTTTTGGAATCAAAAATTAAAAAAAGCAGTAGATAATCAAAAGTCAGACTAGGTTGTCATTGAAGGCAATCGTTTATCCTTGTAAATAACAACGTGAGAAACTCCATTTTTTGGAAAGACACCATAGATGAGTTTAGCTCTTTGTACAACAGAGTCTTTTAGTGATACCATCAAGAATTGACTTTCTTTTGATCTTTCTGCAAGGATTTTGCCTAGTTTTTCAGCGTTTGGTGCATCAAGATGAGCATCAATTTCATCAAATAGATAGAATGGCGATGGTTTGAGTTTCTGTAGTGCTAGAACAAAGACAACAGCTGCGAGTGTTTTTTCCCCTCCACTGATTGATGTTGATTCTCTTTTTGGTTTGTTTTGAAATTGAATCAGATAAGAAATTCCAGAGGCAAAGATATCATCTTCGTTTTGTAGTTCTAACCATGCATTTCCACCAGTCATTTTTGTGAAAATTATGCGAATTTCTTTATCGACCTTATCAAACGCATCAAGGAAGGTTTGTCGTTTATCTTTTTCAATTGATTCAATAAAACTGACAATAGAGTTACGTTCCTCTTCGAGGGAGTTTTTCCTTGTTGACATTGAACGATATCCTTCAGAAATTGTGAGATATATGGCAGGTGCCTTTGCATTAAGTTCTGTAAGGTGTAGTTGTTCTGCAGATAAGGGTTGAAGGAGTTTAGTGACATCAAATGTTTCTGCATTTTCATCTAATCCATAAGCATCAATAATTTGTTGAGTTTGGGTTTCCCGCTCATACAATTCCTTCAAATCTCGCCTTAGAGAATCAGATTGTCTTTCTAGGCCACTAATCTCTTTTGTAAGGGTTTTTTCACGTTCATTTAATGTCTTTAATTTATCATCATATTCTTGTAATTGAGATACAGAAGTACCTGAAGTACTGATAATTTCTTGTTCTTTTTGTCTTAAGGCGACTAATTCTTGATCTGCTACCTCTTTTTGTTTTGCTAATTCTACTAGATTTGTTTCAATCTCTTGTTTTTCTTGAACTAGCTCATCATGTTCATTATTAAGTGCATGAATTTGTGATTGTCCTTGTGCGTCTTTTGTATTAAGATTAACAAGTTGTGATGTTTTTTCATTATGTTCAACTATAATTTCTGTGAGACGTTTTTGAAGTTCAACTTTATTTTTGTTTAATCTAGCTAACTCACCTGAAATTCTAATTTGTTCCCCATCCTCATAGTTTTCTTTTACAATTACAATTCTGTCTTCTAAAGAGGAAACGTAATTACTTTGTTTAGCTATTTCAGGATCTAAATATTTTTTTCTTTGTACTTGTTGTTCGACTCTATTTGTAAAAGAATTTGTTATTCTTTGCGCTCTTGAAATTTGATCTTCTAGGTCTGATTTGCGATGCTCTGCTGTCTTTAGTTCTGATTCAGAAATTGATAAACGTGTTTGATATTTTTCGATTGTTTCATTTATTTTTTTTAATAAATTTTTTTTCTTTAGCACATACTTTTTTAAAAGACTGACAGATTTGAGCAAGCCTTCAACAGACGTGCTTTGTGAAATTATCTTTGTTATTTTTGAAATTTTTGAGTTAATGTCTATAATTACAGCACTTGATTTTGCTTCAAAAAATGCACCTCCTAATGAAACTGCTTTGTAGCCTGCTTTTGATACCTGGTGTGCAGAATCTTTTGATTCTGTTAAAACTACATTTCCAAAAAGGAATTTCTTGATAGGAGTGAATTTTGAATCACATTGTACGTGATCAGACAAGATTCCAATTACACCATTCATTTTTGGTGGGTCTAGTTTGAATTTTGGAATAGCATCAAGGGGAATTATCTTTAGTTTTGGTAATTTTTTCTGATTGGCAAATTCTGCTATATTGATCAAAGTTGTAAAGTCTCTAACAACAATTGCCTTTATCCAAACAGATGATGTTGCCATAACTGCTCTTTCATATTGTTTATCCCATGAAATCGTTTCATAAACAAGTCCCATGATTCCTAATTGTTCTGCATCCTCTTTGAGCTTTGCAACAGTATAGTCTTCATGCATTGCACCCTTGACAACTTTAATCTTTGTTTCATAATGTGTTGCAGCTTTGTTTGATTTGTCTAAGATTTCTGAAAGGTCATCAATATCTTTTTCAAATTTTAATCGTTTGGAATAATATTCAGAAATTCTTGATTGTAATTCTAAAATAGTTGCTTTATGATTTAAAATTACAGATTCTAATTTCTGTCTAGATGATTCTAAGTTTGTTTGATCATTTTGAACGTCATCATTTTTCTTTGTGTTTTCTGAAATTTTAATTTCTAATTCTTTGTGTTCTGATATAAATTTCTTTAATGCGAGTTGTGCATCGTGTGAAGTTCCAGTTAGTTTTTTTATTTTCTGATCTACTTCATGTTTTTGTGATGCTGCATGAGCTTGCTCTGATGCCACTTTTTCAAGATGCTCATCCATTACACGTAATTCATCATTAATTTTTTTCTTTTTCACATTAGTTGCTTCAATTGATTCTTTTTGTTGTGATATTTCAGATTCGATTGAACCTCTGCTTTGTTGAACTTGTTCAATTTCATTTTTGATTTCTGGAAATCTGGAATCAATGTATAGGATGC
The DNA here is from genome assembly GCA_022567895.1 of Nitrososphaerota archaeon. Classification (GTDB taxonomy): domain Archaea; phylum Thermoproteota; class Nitrososphaeria; order Nitrososphaerales; family Nitrosopumilaceae; genus DRGT01. The sequence continues at coordinate 11,440 of JADFGC010000017.1, read as the reverse complement.
GTTTTTTCTTTGTGGCAATACTGCTATCTGCTTCATCAAATTTGCGCATTGCAGCACTAAGTTCTGAATCAATTGAGGCTTTTGCTTGATTAAACTCATTAACCTCTTTCATAAAAGCAGATTTTTTTGTTTCTAGTTCATCAGTTTCTTTTTTTACAACTGTTAGCTCTTCACCAAATTTTGTAGATTCTGATTCTAGTTCATCCAGAGTTTGTTCTTTTGAAATCTTGTCTGCCTTTATGGACTTCATCTTGCTTGCAGCATCAATGGCGTTTAGTCTGGCTACCTCTTTTTCAATAAAATCATGCCTGAGTTTGAGGTTTCTCTCCTCTTCCAGATTGTCTATTTGCTTTTTGACCTCACCCATTTTGGCCATAGCAATCTCTAGGCGCTGATCTGCAGCATGGAGTTGCTTTTCAGACTCAGTCTTTTTTTCATCAAAATAAGACAGACCTACAAGGTCTTCGATCACTTGTCTTTTTTCATCACCGCTAAATTCTGAGATTCTAGTTATAGTTCCCTGCTGAACATTATTTATCTGATGAAGACCCGCGTTTGCCACGTCAAGAAGATCTAAAATGTGGCTTCGTTGTGTTTTCTTTTTGTTAAGATAGTAGATATTTTCACCCTTGTCATCCATTTCTCTAGTAATTTCTACAGAATCTGATTCTACAGGAATTGCTCTATCAGAATTGTCAAAGTGAACGCTTGCTCTAGCCATTTTTGGTCCGTGTCTTGTTGCACCTTCAATGTCGTGAATGAGAGACTTTAGCTTGTCTGCTCTCATAACTTTGGGCCTATTCTCACCAAGTGCGAATATTATAGCATCTAAAATGTTACTTTTTCCTGAACCGTTTGGTCCAGATATAGATATGAGACCAGGCTCAAAATCAATCGTAGTGTTCTTAAATCCAAAGGATTTGAAGCCAAAAATCTCTACTTTCTTAATATGAACCAATGAAAGAAGTTTTGGGATCAGTAGGATAATTGATTGCGAACAAGTTTAGTTGACAAATATGATAGATTTTACCAAGTTTTTGTTCACAAGAAAAAATAAAGTGAAACTTATCTATAATATTCAATAAAATTTATTCATGGTAAAACTAGGCATCATTCAAACTTGTTCTTTTTCTTCTAATGAACAAGGAATTAACAAAGTTTCAAAAATGCTTGAAGGACTAGGAAGAAAAGAGGTTGATATTGTATGTTTACCAGAACAATGGTTAAAGGATAACAGAATTTCAAAATTTGAAAAAGAGTTTGTAGATTTCAAAATTATTGCTAAAGATTACGACATGACTATAATTCCTGGTGCATTTTACGAACGCAAAGATTACAGATTTACAATCTCTTCACCAGTGATTGGTCCGAAAGGAGAAATCGTTGGTCAGCAGGAAAAGATACACCCATTTGATTACGAGAAAAAACTTGTTCAGTCAGGTGGCAAGACCAAGATTTTCAAAACAAAGTGCAAGTTTGGTATAGTGATATGCTATGATGTGGTGTTTCCAGATGTTGCCCATTCATTCGTAAAAAAAGGTGCAGAGGTTCTTTTTTCGCCAAGCAGGATTATCAGGCGTGGAGTGGCTCCTTGGCACATGTATGTTCAGGTTCGAGCCCTTGAGAACAGAGTCCCTATTCTAGCTGTAAATGTACAAAATCAAAGATTTGGTGGAAAAAGTGTCATTGTAGATCTAATCGAAAAAGAAGGAGTGATGATTCCTAAAATGGTAGCAAAGCTATCAGGACAAAAGGCAGTTTCAAAAAATTTCAATCTAAAAAAATATCAAAAAAGTAGAAAAACTAGGTTTTCAGATTCTAGAAAATTTTCTTAAAATTAATTTCCTTTAACAAATTCTTCACAAGCAGTTTTTGCTTGTGGATCAGTCATTTGTTGAGGAGGATGTTTCATTAAATAAGCACTAGCAGGAATGAGTGGTCCGCCAATCCCCCTATCAAGAGCAATTTTAGCTAAACGTAATGCGTCAATTACAATACCAGCAGAATTTGCTTTATCATCAACTTCCAATCTTACTTCCATGTTGTATGGAATATTTGCCCATTGTCTTCCTTCAATTCTCATGAACATTAATTTTGTATTTTCTAAAAAGGGGATAAAATCAGAAGGGCCAACATAGATTTGATCGTCATCAAGTCTTTCATCTAATTGACTTTGAACACTTTCAGTTTTTGAAATTCTTTTACTGACTAGTCGTTCTTGTTCTTTCATGTTTAGAAAGTCAGTATTTCCACCTACATTGATTTGATATGTTCTTTCAATTTTAGTTCCACGATCATTACATAATCTTACAAGTGTTCTGTGAACAATTGTAGCGCCAACCTGGCCTTTAATATCATCACCAATAATTGGAATATTTTTTTCTGCAAATTTTTTGCCCCATTCTTCACCTGATGCAATAAAAGATGGAATACAATTTACAAAAGCTGAGTTTGTATCAAGACACATTTGAGCCCAAAATAGTGTAGCTTTTTCAGAACCAACAGGCAGATATGAAACAAGTATTTCAGTTCCTGTTTCTTTGATTACTTTTTTTATTTCTTCAGCAAGTTCTGATTCTGATTTGTTGCTTTTGATTGGTTTAACTCTATTTTCTACCCAAATTCCAACACCATCAAGTGCAGGGCCTTCATAGACTTTGGCATTTGTTTTTGGCATTTCGTCTTTTGGAATCCATTCTACCAGGTTTGGATACTCATAAATTGCTTCATTGATTGTCTTGCCAATCTTGTTTTCACCAACCTCAAATCCACATACAAAATCAATATCATGAATTCCATAACCGCTTAATTCTTCATGAATAATTCCGATAACTTTCTGAGATGGATCTTTTCTATAGTATTCAATGCCTTGAATTAATCCAGAAAAACAATTGCCTATGCCTACCAATCCAACCTTAATTTTATCTGACATTCGCACTTTGTCTTCTTCAGCTGGTTTAAAGTCTTCCCAAATCCAAACTTTTTTTGAAAATATTTTTCAAAGTCAGAATTTTATAACCGCATCCAAGTGTTCATTTCATGATAAAACCTGGGCGCCCAGTAAAAGACATTGAAATCAAAAAAGATACTAGCATAGACAAAATCTTTAATGAAATGTCACAATCTGGAGGTTTTGAATCAACTAGTCTTTCAGCTGGATTAGAAATCTTAACAGAAATGATTTCAGATAAAAAATGTTTAAGATTTCTTTCATGTGTTGCCGCGGTACTGTCTACAGGTCTTCGTGGAATAATAAAAGACATGATTAAGAACAAGTGGTTTGATGTGATGATTACTACTTGTGGAGCATTAGATCATGACATTGCACGATATTTTTCAAATTATAAAGAAGGCTCATTTACTATGGACGATAGTGAATTAGCAGACCAAAAAATTCACAGATTAGGAAATATTCTAGTTCCAATGGAAAGTTATGGTCCACTTATTGAAAAAAAAATGCAATCATTTTTGGAGGAGGAATACAAATCTGGGACTCGTGAAATGTCAACTGTAGATATTTGTAAAATGATTGGAAAACATCTTGGTGAGAATTCATTTTTGTATTGGGCATACAAAAATAATGTTCCAGTAATTGTTCCAGGAATAGTTGATGGCGCAGTAGGAAGTCAAATTTGGCTTTTTTCGCAAAAACATAATGATTTTAAATTAAATCTTATTGCAGATTCAAATCTTTTATCTGGTTTAATTTTCAAGGCCGAAAAATCTGGAGCATTTATGATTGGAGGTGGAATTTCAAAACATCACACTTTGTGGTGGAATCAATATCGAGATGGCTTAGATTATGCACTTTACATTACAACGGCTCAAGAATTTGATGGTAGTCTAAGTGGGGCGTTAATTAGAGAAGCAATTTCGTGGGGAAAGGTAACTCAAAATGCAAAACAGGCCACCATTCACGCAGAAGCAACTACCATTCTTCCTTTCTTGTATTCAGCTTTACTTTCAAAAATAAAACAGTCTTAGGCAGTAATGCCTGAGCTGTGATCCCATGTGGAATAAAATTTTGGGCTTACTTCTAAAATTACAGAAACACCATTTTTCACACCATCTAACAAAAATTTTGCAATTTCATTATCCAAACTTCCCGTATATTTTAACATGATTTTTTCTGCAACAGGTAACATTTGATTAATTTCATCTAAAATTTTCACAGTTGCTTTTCCTCTAACACCCTTGTAGGGAATTGTTTCATCATCAATGCAAAAATACACATTGTTATTGTTTTTTATGTTCTGAACTTTTTTTGACGTCTTACTTGTTTCAATATACAATTTTTCATTATCATAAAAATACCAAACTGTATGAATATTAGGTTCAGAATTTTTATCAACAGTTCCCAGTTGAAGATTTAGTTTACTATTCGTTAGAAAATCAATTGTTTGTTGTTGTGTTAATGCTGAACCAAAACCCGGGCTGGCATGTACTATATTCATAAGTTACTTCATCCTTTTCTTAGAATGAATTGCATCAAAGCCTCTTTTGTATATTCAATGCCATGTTCGTCTAGAGTGTGTTTTGCAAATTCTGCGATCACGTTCTCAATTTCTCCTTCCGCTACGAATTCACACTCAAATCCATAGTCACTGCATTTCAGCTTTGCCATGAGTAAAGTGGTTTTGGTACGGGAATAATAGTTTTCCCAATTCCCATATTCGATTTTGGTTAGCAGTTTTTAAAATTAATAAAAAAGAATGATTTCTATAATATCATATGATGACAGAACCTCCAAAAGCCTCAGGGGGAGATGAAATATGTCCCATTTGTAACAAACCAAAATCAAGGCATACTCCTAACGAAGTGCTTGTTTGTTCTCGGAAAATAAGAGAATATCATGACGCTAAAGAAGAACACGGTAAAGAATAGTTCATCACGATAAACTATTATTCATTGTAATCAAAATAAGATCAAGTTTGTTTCCAAGAATTAGAATTAAGGAATTAAAGCCAATTAACATAGAGGGAGGATATCTTATAGATGGTTTTCCATCAGTTGGATTTACAGAAGCAATTGCCACTGAATCATTAATTCACACTACACAGTTTGACTTGGCAGGAATTCTTGATTGTGATGGGTTTCCTCCAGTCAGTCTAATTAAAGACGGTAAACCAAATTATCCGACTAGAATATTTGTGAATGAAAGTTTGAAGGTGGCAGTTTTTTCATCTTATCTTACAATTGCAGAACCAATGCATAGAACAGTAGCTCATACTATGCTAAGTTGGGCAAGAAAACACAATATTTCACTGATTGTTAGTGGAGTTGCCATAAAATCTCAAGGAGATAATGAACAGATCTTAGCGGTTGCAAGCACAGATGAGGCAAAAGACAAGTTGAATGAAGCAGGATTTTCTATTTTAACCCACGGTACAATTCCGGGCATTCCAGGTCTTTTACTAAATGAAGGAATGATAAATAATCAAAATGTTATAGTAATTTTGTTTAATGCAGTTGGAACTGGTCCTGACTTTAAGGCAAGCGCACAACTGTGTCTTGCAATGTCAAAGCTCATTCCAGGAATTTCTTGTGATATTGCAATGCTTCAAAAAGAAGCAGAAAAGGCAGAGAAAAACATCAAAGAGGTAGAAGAAGAAGCTAGAAATCTTAAGAGCTCAATGTACGGTTAACCACAATCAATTATTTCTATCTCTGGTTCACATTCATCATTAAATACATCTATTCGTTCAACTATACTTGCACAAAATTCTGGGTCTAACGTTTGTTCAAATTTTTCAATGTCATTAAGAATTCCAATATGTTTTACTGAACATGACGTGAAAATAGTTCCCAATAATATCCCAATTGATACTGCAATAATTATTACAATAATAGTTTTAGTCGTCTTAGTTTTGAGTGATGTCAATTTCCATTGTAGAAACATTACGTTTTTTTCCATCCTGAGAGATCAATGAATCAGAAGCGATTCTAACATCGCTTATCGTATACCCTACAGTATTCATTCTTTTGACAATCATTTGGGAAACATCAACTGCTTGTGTAATTCGCTTTCCTCTCGCCTTTATTGTAACAGTTGGTTGAGTGGATAATTGTGTTAGAGTTGCTGTAACATATGTCATAATTGGTTTTGTTCCAACAAATATTACATTTCGTTCTTTTGTTTCTGTTTTTTCTACTGGAGAGGTAGTTGTTTCAGTTTGTGGTTCTGGAGAAGGTTCTGGAACAGGTGTTTCTTGAACGGTTTGTTTTGGTTCAGGTGTTGGTTCTGATACTTGAGGAGTTGATTCACCCTCAGTAATTTGTTCAGATTGTTGTTTTTCTTGTTTTGTTTTTTGAAATTCTGAAAATATTTCCTCGGCTTCAGTCGGCTTGTTATTCTCGCTCAAATCGTTATTCCTACAGAATCAGCTTGTTCATTCGGTTTTATTTAATGTTTAAGATTTTTACGTTCAATGTACTCTTCAAAAATTTTTTCCAAATTGTCATTGCCAGAATTTTGCTTAACTTTCTCGACTAATTCCTTTTCTTCAATTTCATAACAATTCAGAATATCTTGAGAATCTTTGTAAACCAGCAAAACTTTATCCTGAAAAATACAATGATAGAGTTTCTCTTTTTCCATCAATTCAGGTTTAATCTTTATTCCATCATCACCAGCAGTAATTGGATTTGTCACAAAAACATTGAAACCATATTATATTTAGATGAAACCCTCCCGATATCATAATATTCTTTTTTTGTTATGGAATACTAATGAATCGGATAATTTTTCACATTGATTTTGATTACTTTTATGCCCAATGTGAAGAAATTCGTGCTCCAGAATTGAAAACAAAACCTGTTGCGGTATGTGTTTATTCAGACAGAGGTGGAGATAGTGGAGCAATTGCTACTGCAAACTACATGGCAAGAAAATTTGGAGTAAAATCAGGTATGCCAATACGTTTTGCTAAAAAAAGACTAGAGGAAAGACCAGACACAGTTTTTCTTCCAACTGACTTTGATTACTATTCAGATATGTCAGAAAAAGCCATGAAAATCATTGAGAGATATGCAGATGTTTTTGAATATGTTGGAAAAGATGAAGCATATCTTGATGTTTCAGAAAAAACAGAAGGGAGTTTTGAAAAGGCAGGCCATCTTGCTCAACAAATCAAAAACACAATTCGTGAAAAAGTAAAGCTCACATGCTCTATTGGAATTTCTCCAAACAAACTAGTCTCAAAAATCGCATCAGATTTTAAAAAACCAGATGGGCTAACAGTTGTTCCTCCAGAAAAGGTTGAAGCCTTTTTGGATCCGTTAAAGATTAGAGATATTCCAGGAATTGGTAAAAAAACCGAAGAAAAATTCTCTGAAATGAAGCTTGAAACTATATCAGATTTGAAAAAACTTGATGTTTTTTCATTAAATCAACAATTTGGAAGAAAAGGTGGCGCATACATTTACAATTCTGCAAGAGGAATTTATGATGAACCAGTAACTCCTCGTTCTCCAAATATTCAATATTCTAAGATTGTTACTTTGAAAAAAGATTCTAAAGACTTTGATTTTCTTTCAGAGAATCTTGATGAGCTATGCAAAGAAGTTCATGAAATTATTCGAAACAAGGATTTGATGTTCAAATCAATTGGTATTCAGTTTGTTCAATCTGATTTGTCAAATAAAACAAAATCTAGAATGTTACGAAACCCAACGTCGAGTCTTGATGAACTTATGAAAACAGCAAAACAGCTATTGAAAGAAGCGTTAGAAGATCAAACAATTGATGTGAGAAGATTAGGAGTTAAAGTGTCTGAACTATCAGAAATGAAAGGTCAAAGCAATATTGACAGTTATTTTTGAATTATATATGAACATATTATTTTAGAATTATGGCAAAAACACTAACTAATAATACAAAAATGATTATAATTTTATCAATCCTGCTATTCTAATTGTATTTTCAACAAACGTTCTTCCTGATTTGATTGATGAAAAACTAACAACCGCATCAGATGAATATCATTATGAAACAACTTTTCCAGTGGGCCGCCCTTCAGGATCAAATGTAAATGAAGAAAATCCTGCTCCATGAGTTAAATTTCAATTCATACTTTGATAATCTGATTTTCAACTAGAAATTTTATTCCATTTAGAAAGTCTTGATCAGTTACCTTTCCTTCTGCCCACCATCGAGCAGTATCCTTTACCCAATTTGGAACAAATTGTAACGATGATTGTGGTATATCACTTGAAGTAGAGACTTGTATTATTCCTTGATTTATCAAAAATTTGATTCCTGAAAGAAAATCTTCTTCTCCAATCAAGCCCTTTGACCACCATTCGGCATTATTTTGAATCCAACTTGGAACAGGATATGTGCTTGATTTTATTGATGAGGTTTGGGTCATTTCAAGTTGTGTTCCAACAATTTCAATTGATTTTGTTTTATAGCTAAACGGAATTGTCAAAGTTCTTTCATTTGGTCCGATTTTTTCAACATATTCTGTTTTCATATCATCAGAAAAAACCTCAAAACTATCTTCTTCACCATATATTGTCTTTGCATCAATCAATGTTCTTGGTAGCTCAACGGTGAAGCGGCCGCCACTGTTTGTATTTAGTGAAAATCGTAAGGAATTCGAGTCCTCATTTGGCATTACAAGTGAAACCGTGCCAGAGGTAATGGAATATACTAAGTTTTGTTGACTGCCAAAGATCTTGATTGACTTTGTTATTTCTTCTGGATGATGAGTAGTACTAAATGAAAACACTGTTTCTGCCTCTCTCGATTTTGAAGAAACTTTGACTAGATAATTTCCAGAGATTTCCCACGGGAAACTATCAGCCGTAAGTTCTGCGTAAAATCGTTGTTCATAGCTTAGTGTAATCGATTGTGTTTGAATAATTTTTCCTGCTGGATCAATAACTGATAAAACAATTTTAGAACCTGGAGTTGCATCAGCCACCTTGCCTGAAATAATTATTTTCTCTCCAAATGTGTAACTATTTTTATCAGCAGATATGGTGATTGGGGAAACAAAAATTGTTCGTGGTTCTATTTTTGCAGAGTTTGAATATCCTCTATAAACTACATGAACAAAATCATTTTCGTTGACAAAAATAGAATCTTCAGCACTAATATCTAATGAAAATCTTATTTGTCCAGAAAATACGCCAGAGTTTATTTCGGTTTCAAGTAAATGAAGTGTTAAACCATCTGTAAAAGAATCAGATTTTACTGTGACGTAAATGGAATTCTTTATTTGCATATTGGTATTTTGTTCATAATCTTGAACTGTAACTGTCCCATACTCCCCTATTTTGTATCCTGATTTATCCCATAGAGGTAGATATTGTACAGCGTTAGCAATTTGTACTGATGAAAAAATTACCACTACGGTTAAAATCCCAATGAGTAAAAGTGATTTTCTGTGATACACTTAGCTAGTTTAATAAGAAAAATCAGTTAACCGTTTGTTTGTTCAGTTTGACGAACTGTTTATCAGTTCATACTTTTTGATCATCCTTAAGTAAAGTAATTGGTATAAGGTTATGGGCATAGGTGTTGTATGAACTTCGATAGGTCTTCGCTAATGTTGTTGCTTGGCTTTACTCTCTTGTTTTTTTAAACGCCGAGTTTCAATAGTCATTACTACTAGTAAGAATATGAAGAGCCAGGGTAGAAACATTATTTCTCCTGCAACTGAATGAAATTCTTCCCATTGTTGTGCATTTGTTGTAACCTTTAATGCATAAACTGATAGTGCAAAAATTCGAATTACGTTAACACCCATTGTTCCTAAAATTCCTAAAGCAAAGTAGACTGCTTTTCTGTTTCTTGCAATATTCATTTTGAGCAAAAATGCTCCCATAACTAGAGAGTAAATTATGATACTGTGAACACCAGCTGATGGCCAAAACACTTGAAGTGCAAATGGTCCATGATCTCCTCTAAGATACATCAGGTTATCACGTGCAGTTGCTATACCAAGATCAAATAGATTGACTAGGAAAACATTTAGCTGAACAAGATAAGGGACAAAGAATTGTAATGGTCCAAGTGAGTCATATGGAAAAAATGCATCAAGTGATAGTATTATTGCAGAGCCTCCAAGAAAGATTGGGCCAGCAGGTGCAATTCTAATCCATCTTTTTCCAAAATATATGGAAAGTGCTGCAATTAAAAATGCGCACATTATGATAAAGTCCCACATCCAGGTCCAAGAATAAATTAATTGAACATTGTAAACTTCGGCACCATTGTTGATGTATTCTCTTAATCCAAATTCTAGTGCAACAAGATAAGCAATTACTATGCCAGCCAAAGGAATAACTGCTAAGAGTTTCTTTTTTGATATTCCTATCTTTAATCCGACTAGTTCCGCTACAATAAAAGCCAAGGCAAACAAAAATCCCCCTCGACCTTGGTTCCAGCTCAGACTAAATGTATCTGGAAACACTACCAAGGCAAACAGAATCGGACTTGCGATTAATCCAATTGCCATGTACAGATTTTTGTTTTGCACTGGAATATCCAGTAAAAATGCATCATAAAAGGTTAGAGCATGGACAATTTACCTCAGAAAAGATATTACTTTGTACAATTTAGTGGAATAATTGACTAAATCATATCATGATGATACGATAGCTTGGTGTGGAGCTTGTCAGATTGAAGTAAAAGGAAATTCAAATTGGATTACACACCTTGAATCTGATGAACACAAATCTAATGTGGAACCGCTAAGTGAATCACGACTTGTTAAAGCCGATCAGATTGAACAAAAATCAAGAACCGGAACAAAAATTACAGTTAGTGTTTTTGCAATAATTATCATTGCATTTGTATTTTCACCAAACTTGATTCAGTTTGTTGAAGACCAGATGGGTTTAGAGATTATTAATCCAGATACTGAAAACTTGGCAGATATTCCTATTGAAATAACAATCGATGAAACAAGAATTGTAGAACGTCAAACTACTACAGGAGTAAAACTTGAATTTAATCCTGATGTTATTGAACTTCTTGTGCACAAGTTTACAAATGAACAGCGTGTAATGAATGGACTAAAACCTCTAAAATTTGATTTTGAAATTTCAGATATTGCACGTTTACATAGTACTGACATGTCAAATCAAAATTATTTTGCACATGAGAATCTAGATGGTCTTGATGCATCAGACAGAGCAAGAGATGCAGGATATCGTTGTTTTAAATGGATTGGAAATTCATATTATCTTGGTTTGTCTGAAAACATTTTCAGAGGAAATCTTTACGAGTCCATGCAGTTACTTGGAGGAGTTCCAGTTTCATATGATTGGCTAAGTAATGAAGAGATAGCTCATATCACAGTTGATGGTTGGATGAATTCAGAAGGACATCGTAAAAATATTGTAAATTCAAACTTTGACAGAGAAGGAATTGGTGTGTATATTGATTCGGAAGATAGAGTATATGTTACTCAGAATTTTTGCTAATATT